>JAOAIJ010000052.1 GCA_026414765.1 Clostridia bacterium
AATCGTCAGAAGCGAGTAATGCAAGGAAGACGACTGCCGAGGAACGGAGTTTATGAAATATAAATGAGTACCGGAGGACAGGAAGTCTGACGCAGCAGTACGAAGCTTATTACGATTTGAGCTTTCTGGTGGTTATTACGAGAAGGTCACACCCGTTCCCATACCGAACACGGCAGTTAAGCTTCTCAGTGCCAATGATACTTGGGTGGAAGCGCCCCGGGAAAGTAGGTCTCTGCCAGATTTATATGAAGACTCTATGGTTATACCATAGAGTCTTTTTTACATATACAAAAAAATACTGATAAGTGAACCGGATAATTAATTATTACGGTATAGAATAACTGTAATTATCAGTAAAATTGTTATCCCAATAGGTTATACCATTCATGAGGCAATATATTGCGAACTTGAGTGATGAACCGCAAGGCACTGTGATTTTATAATCCCAAATTTCTAAATCATCAGATAGACACTGACTAAAAAATGCTGCTTCCTCTTTGCATGTTACCCAATCGTCAGTTGTATAGCGGACTGTTACAAGTTTATCATACACAAGATTTTTTACTACAACCCTGCCTGTGAAGGTTCCGTCAACTATAATTATTGAATGCAGGTTTAGCACAGATTCTGCTAATATGATTGTAGGTGAGTACCACCTCAAGCTGTAGCAGCTTGATCCAATATTCTTCCCGTAGGATTCATCAAAACAACTATCAATTGTAAAGCAGCAGCAACTGCTGGAATAAGTAGGCGGAGTGCGGAAATACCACACGTCATAGATACCGTAGACTACCCTCCTGGGGCTGGCAGAAACGGTATTCCATAACACATTATCATAAGTATAATGAACATAAATATTTTTAGCACCATCCGGGTTTTGTACTGCTAAATAGCCTTCAGCAAAAAACGCGGAGCATGGGTTATATTCAGGTGATCTTGCATGTAAAAGCTTAACGGTATTACTGGAAGTAATATACATTAACAATGCACCCCATTATTTATTTAGTAAATATTTTATTTGCAGAAAACCATATAGTAAATCTTATCATAAAAAAACGTAAGAATCGAAGTAGTAATATAGCTAAATATAATGCTATTATATGTTAATTTATGAAAAAAAGACAAAAATATTTATATCAAAAATGTATTATTTTATATAAAAAGCAAAATTAAGTAAAAATGTTTAAAAAAATATGAAATTGTTCAATAAATTATACATAATAGTGTTAAATATTAACAAAAAATTTACAATATGGTAGATTGTATATTAGGGTACCCAAAAAAAAACATAGGAGGATATAATATGCAGGTTTTTAGAAAAGATATAAGAAAGTACGGTAAATTAACTTTAGTCGTTATTATAAGTCTCATGCTGATGTTGTCCTCAACATTGATCTCATCAGCAACCATGGTATCGGATTATAAGGCATATGTAATGGCTCCGCTGGAAAAGATTACTGACTGGACCGCATTTAAAAACCAGTTGATTACCCTTAAGAACAATGGCGTGTATGCACTTACTACAGATGTATGGTGGGGTTATGTAGAACCA
Organism: Clostridia bacterium; assembly: GCA_026414765.1. Classification (NCBI taxonomy): domain Bacteria; kingdom Bacillati; phylum Bacillota; class Clostridia; species Clostridia bacterium. The sequence goes on from JAOAIJ010000052.1 coordinate 1,553, forward strand.
AATGCAGACAATCAGTTTGATTGGAGCTACTATAAAACTTATGCAGATACAGTCCGTGCAGCAGGAATAAAGTGGGTTCCGATTATTTCTACACATCAGTGTGGTGGTAATGTAGGCGATAATGTAAATATTCCTCTTCCCGCATGGCTGTGGACAAAGGATACTGCTGATAAAATGCAATATAAAGATGAAGCGGGAAACATGGATAAGCAGGCTATAGCTCCATGGTGGACAGGCATAGCTCAGCAGTATGATGAATTGTACGCTTCCTTCGCATCAAATTTCAGCGGATACAAAGATATAATCGCTAAGATTTATCTCTCAGCAGGATCGTCTGGTGAATTAAGATACCCTTCGTATAATCCTTCCCATGGCTGGAATTATCCGGGACGCGGATATCTTGAGTGCTATACTGAGACTGCAAAAACAAATTTCCGTAATGCTATGCAGACAAAATACGGGACAATTGCTGCACTCAATACTGCTTGGGGTACAAGTCTGACAAGTTTCACACAGATAAATCCACCAAGTGATGGAGATACCTTCTTTATCAACGGGTATAAGAGCAATTACGGTAAAGATTTCTTAACATGGTATCAGGGTTCTCTTACAAAACATCTGGCAACTATAGCTTCAAAGGCCCATGCACGTTTTGATACTGTGTTTGGAGTCAGAATCGGTGCAAAAATTTCCGGAGTACACTGGAGATACAGCGATCCTACCATGCCTCACTGTGCCGAATACTGTGCCGGATATTACAACTACAGTACTATACTTGACCAGTTCAAGACATCAAACCTGGATTTGACGTTTACATGTCTTGAAATGACAGATTCAAATACTTCACCTAACTACTCTATGCCGAAAACCCTGGTTATACAGGTTGCAAATTTGGCTAAGAGTAAGGGTATAAAAATAAATGGAGAAAACGCTTTGGCAATTTCAAACAATCCTACAGCATACCAGAATTGTGCTGAAATGGCGTTTAACTACAATTTCTCAGGCTTTACGCTTTTGAGACTTGCAAATATAGTTAGCAGCAACGGTACAGCTACCAGTGAAATGGCACCGTTTAAAGACGCTCTTGTTTTGAAACCTGTACCTGTAACTTTTACTATCAATAATGCTAATGCTGCTACAGGACAGACTGTGTATGTATCAGGCAGCAGATGGGAGTTAGGTAAATGGACTACAGGTACTTATCCTTTACAGCTCACCAAAAATGCCAGCGGACAGTGGGTTGGAACCTGCTATCTCGGAGCAGGTGTCACCTATGAGTTCAAAGGTATTAAAAAGAGTTCAACAGGCGTCGTATGGGAAGGTGGAAACAATAAAGTTTACACAATACCTGCCGCTGGCGGTTCTTATACATGGACTTGGACTAACTAAACTGAGTTAATACTTGTATTTTACAGATGCTGCTGCCCCTAGGGGCAGTGGCATCCTTTTTTTATTGTTTGTTTCATCATGCTACAAAAACGGCTTTAGTCAACTTTGTTCTAAGCAGCTTGTTTACTAAATGTATTCTATAAAAACTGCTGGCATATTAACGAAACTATTGATAAATAGATAATTGTTGCTTAAACTTGACATATCCTTACATAATATGTATTCTTTAATAGGTACGATAAAATTAAGGAAAAGGTGGTAAAGAGTGAAGAGCTATAGAAAAGAACTTTGGTTTGAAACAGGTAAGAGGAGGGAATTTCAAAATATTACTCCTATAATAGAAGATTGTCTTTCTGAAAGTGGTATCAAGGATGGAATGCTATTATGCAATGCTATGCATATAACTTCAAGTGTTTTTATAAATGACGATGAAAGCGGACTTCACAAAGACTTTGAAATATTTCTGGAAAGGCTTGCTCCAGAGAAACCGTATAATCAGTATTATCACAATGGGTTTGAAGATAATGCGGATGCCCATTTGAAACGTACTATTATGGGAAGGGAAGTAGTCGTGGCTATCACTGATGGCAAGCTTGACTTTGGACCTTGGGAACAGGTATTTTATGGCGAGTTTGATGGAAAAAGAAGAAAAAGGGGACTGGTAAAAATAATAGGAGAATAATGTTTTGCAAAGACAGGCGGGTTCAAATTTTTTGAAACCCGCCTGTTTAATTTTTATTTATAAAAGTTTATGAAATTTTTATATTTGCTTTATTGGCAGTTTATATCCAAGGATTATGATAAAAATGTGAAAGGAAATTCACACGCAAAACAAATTTGAATTATGTTAGGAGAGATATTATGAAAAAGAAAATCGCATTGACGGTAGCATGTATTGTACTTGGCGTTATGATGCTGGTAACAACAGCTTTTGCCGGTGCAACAGGGAATTCCGGGTATGAGGCCTACAAGGATGCATTAAGAAAATCTTTTGAGTCTAAGAGTTTTTCTACAAGACTGGATGCATCAATAAAAGATAATGGTAAAGTGTTGGCAGAAGCAAGTGCAATTATTAAGTCAAACCATGAAACAATGAGCAGTGTTACATCAGTTAAGACAAATAGTCAGGAAAAAATAATGGAAACTTATGTACAAGCTGATAAAACAGTGATAAGAGATGGTGAAAGTGATATTTACTATGTAATCGAACACAAAGAGCACAGTAAGAGACATTCTGACAGAGATTATGAAAATAAATATAACTACGAGGATAGCAAAGCAGGAGAGACAATAGTTGATGCTTTAGTAGGAAACATGAAAAATTATTTTAGTCTCAACGAAAAAGCTGACGGATCAAAAAATGTATCATTTCAACTTTCTGGTACTCAAATACCATCAGTAGTAAATGTACTTGCATCTGTAGGGATCAGGGAAGCTTCAAAAGAGAATTACAGGGATAGCAAGCATATGACACCTTTTGGCAAAGATTTCAACTTTGAGGACATTGAACTGCCAAAACTTGTTGATGATATCAGAATAAGCAGTGTAGATTTTGATGCTGATATTAATAAGGATAATATAATAGACAGCCAGTTGACAAACATTACGGTTCAGGGTAAGGATGCATCAGGGGTTGAGCATGAAGTTGTATTAAGCATTAATATGGATTTTTCAGACTTCGGAATAACTACCCCGGATGTTGTGGATCTGACAGGAAAACAGGTTCAGAATATTGATCCTGAAGAGTTTGAAAGAGAACATCGCAGGGATTAGGGCAGGCAATATTAATAGTGCTCCTTAACAGGGAGCACTATTAATAAATAGAGCTTTATTAAGGAGATAATGCATATGGAAAAAGTGCTGGAAGTAAAAAATCTGACTAAAAAGTACAGGAATTCAAGGGGGATAGAGAGTATAAGCTTTGATATATACAAGGGTGATGTTTTTGGTTTTTTGGGACCCAACGGAGCAGGCAAAACAACAACCATGAAAATCATTACAGGTTTGTGCAGGGCGGATGCAGGGGAGGTTAAGGTATTTGGTCATAATATTTCTACTGATTATGAAAAGGCTATGAGAAAAGTAGGCTGTATAATAGAGACGGCAGAAGCTTATGACTATATAAGCGGATATAAAAATCTCGTGATAGCTTCAAGATTTTATAAGGAAGTGAAAAAATCAAGGATTGACGAGGTGCTTGATCTTGTAGGCTTGAGTTCTGTCAAAAATGAAAAGGTGTCGAATTATTCTCTGGGGATGAAGCAAAGGCTGGGATTGGCTTCAGCAATACTTTCCAACCCTGAACTTGTAATACTGGATGAACCGGTAAACGGTCTGGATATAGAAGGAATGGTAGATATAAGAAACATTATCAAAAACCTCGCTGAGGAGCATGGTATTACCTTTTTTATTTCAAGTCATCTTATTCACGAAATGGAAATGGTGTGCAACAGGGTAGGAATCATAGAAAAGGGTAAATTGATAAAAACAGGAGAAGTGAAGGAACTGCTAAATAACCATTCAACCCTTGAAGATTTTTTCATTGAGCAGGTAAAAGGGCAAAGGAGGCTAAACTGATGGAAGCATTAAAAGCTGGTATTTTGAGTGAAATCACCAAGCTGTTATTGAAAAAAAAGAGTGTAATGCTGCTGGTTTTTTCTGCATTAATTCCGATTTTATCACTGATACTTGTTTCTTTTTTTCAATCCGGGCTCGGCATAAATCCAATCAACGCAATAGATTTTCCTATCACGGTTTTGGGGTATTTTACGGGACTTTTTTTACCTTTGTTTGTTGTTATGGCAGCTGCTGATTTATTTTCAGGAGAGATAGGCGAAAGGACAATTAAGATCGCACTCCTCCGTCCAATAACCAGATTTAAGGTTTATATGTCAAAAATCATTTCAATAGCTATATACATTTCGGTTTATTTAGGCATTGTGTATATTGTGTCAACAGTTCTAGGACTGTTTCTTGAAGGCAGAGAAAATATTTTACAGGCAATACTTAAAAATTTTGCCGCATATATAGTTGCAATTGTTCCTATGCTTTTATTGGGAATAGCAGCCGCATTCATTTCGCAATTCTTTAAAAGCAGCAGTGGAACACTAGTAATATCCGTCTTATTATTTATCATAATAAAAATTGCAGCTGTTGCTGTTCCAGATATATCAGGACTTACACCTATATCAAACATGGATTGGCATTTACTGTGGCTTTCTGGCTCGGTTTCTATCAGTAAGCTGTTTAGCGTATTTATGTTTATGTTTTCATATAGTATAATATTTTTAGCTTCAGGTTATCTGATGTTTGAAAGAAAAGAGTTTTAGTGAAAGTACAGCATGCAAAGAGGGATAGCTTCTATCTAACGGGGTGTACGGTGAGATGAGGCATAGTAGATATGGAGGGTTTTAGATGTCTATCAGGGTCAGGCTAGTGTTATCATATCTTGCAATGGTAATAATACCTATAGCGCTGTCAATAATTGCAGCTTTGATACTTTTTGCATCATTCATGGGAATGATGTATGACAAGCGATTGGGGTCTGATTTCCTGAAAGATGTACCTGAAAAGGTTATCGGTCTGGTTTCTGAGATTGACAGGACAGCTTCCTATGATTCCGAAAAACTCAAGGATAAGGAATATGTCGATAAAATAGGAAAAGAATTTAAAACTGTTAACATTGATTTTCTGGTAAGGCATGGGGAAGACATAATCTACACAAATGGGATAAAGATAGAATCTCTAGTAATTAACAAACTTCCGAAGCACAGATCGGGTATAAGCGATCATTTTAGTTCCATAGAAATAGGGGATAAGGAATTAAGCGTAAAGCAGCACGATTTCGTTTTTAAGGATGGAACAAAAGGGAGTACTTTTATCATTGCCGACTTCAGCAAGATAGGAGAGTTTATAGGTGAGTATATTCACGCACTTGGCTGGGCAGTGCTCATCATATTGATGTTAACAAATGGCGTAATAACCTATTTCGTTTCAAAAAGTATAATCAAACCTTTGAAAGTTTTAAAGCATGGGACAGAACAGATAAAGGACGGAAACCTGAATTTTGAAGTTAAAGTCAGTTCAAGGGATGAGATAGGAGAGGTTTGCGTAGCTTTTGAAGAAATGAGGAAAAAGCTTAAGGATTCTATTGAACTTCAGCTTCAATATGAGGAAAACAGAAAAGAACTGATCTCTAGTATCTCCCATGACCTGAAAACGCCTATAACAGCAATAAAGGGGTATGTTGAAGGTATTATGGATGGTGTAGCCAACTCACCTGAAAAAGTTGACAAATATGTAAGGACTATTTATTCAAAAGCTACAGATATGGATAGGCTTATAGATGATTTATTCCTGTTTTCAAAACTTGACCTTAAGAAGATACCTTTTAATTTTGAAAAGATTAACATAAAACAGTATTTTGAAGATTGCATTGAAGAATTGCAAATGGATCTACAGGAAAGGAAAATGAGACTCGATTTTATTAGTGATTTGCCGGAGAATACGGAAATAACTGCCGACAGGGAAAAACTGAAAAGAGTTGTTACGAATATTGTACAGAATGCAATAAAGTACATGGATAAGGATACAGGAGAAATAGCTGTAATTCTCAAAGAGGAAGAAACTGCGGTAAGGGTACAGATAAAGGACAATGGTCAGGGAATCAGCGAAGAAGACTTACCGTTTATATTTGATAGATTTTACAGAGCTGACCCATCCAGAAACAGAAATACCGGAGGAAGCGGATTGGGATTGGCTATTGCAAAACAGATAATTGAAGGACATAATGGAGATATATGGGTAGAAAGTAAGTTGGACGAAGGTACCAGTATATTTTTTACTTTGAAGAAAGTACTAAATCTGGCTCAGGGCGGTGTGAGTACATGAAAAGAATATTAATAATTGAAGATGAAGCAAGTATTGCAGAACTGGAGAGGGATTATCTCGAAATAAACGGCTTTTCTGTTATTATTGAGAATAGTGGTGATACAGGTTTAAAGAGAGCTGTTGGTGAAGAATTCGACCTGATTGTATTGGACCTTATGCTGCCTAAAATTGATGGGTTTGAAATTTGCAGACAAATCCGGAATGAAAAAAACACACCTATTCTTATGGTATCTGCAAGAAAGGAAGATATAGATAAGATAAGAGGCTTGGGTCTCGGAGCCGATGACTACATCACTAAACCTTTCAGTCCCAGTGAACTGGTAGCAAGGGTAAAAGCCCACATTACAAGGTATGAACGTCTGGTAGGAAATAATAAGCAAAAAGATGAGGAAATAAGGATCAGAGGGTTAAGAATAGATAAAGCTTCAAGGCGTGTTTTCGTTAACGACACTGAAGTTGTTCTTACTACTAAGGAATTCGATTTGCTTGTGTTTCTGGCGCTTAATCCCAACAGGGTTTTCAGCAAGGAAGAAATATTTGACAGGATATGGGGTATGGATTCTATAGGTGATATAGCTACTGTAACTGTCCACATAAAGAAAATAAGGGAAAAAGTAGAGCTTGATTCTTCAAACCCCCAGTATATTGAAACCATATGGGGTGCAGGGTACAGGTTTAAGGTTTGAGAGCCTTAAGCAAGGTCAAAGATATACGAGCCAGAACACCCCGGGTTTAATAACGGACGAATTATTTGGAAAATGAGAACTACTTGATTTGAGAATATATTAGATATAGATGAAACAAGACTTTGCAGGTTTGATTTAAAGAACATGCGAGGTCTTTTTTGATGCAAAGATTATCCCGAATACATGAGATTGATTTCTGCTATATGTTAAGAGATATTCAATATGTTATGGAAATAATTAACGCACAATTAACCCAATATTGTTTTATTAGTAATATTTCTGTATTAAATTATAGGCAAATAATGTAAAATGTGTTGTAATATTGCACGAAATATCTAAAGCATATATGCACATACTTTGAGAACGGCTTGTTATGGTACAGGCTTTATAAAAAATAAAATGCAAATTAGGATTATGGAGAGTAATTATGTTGAAATTAACACGGGATAACATCAAACAGTCGGTTTATGAAATTATATCGAAGGTTACAGGGCACATAACTGAGGACCTGGATAATGACATGTACCTTGAGGCAGATTTGGGGCTGGATTCAATTAAGATGATAACATTGATGAATGAGATTATTAAGCTGGTCCTACCTGAGCAAATGGAAGAATTCAAAGACAGATATCCCCCAGCGTCATTGATGGCAATGCAATCCGTGGGAGATATTGTTGAAATCTTCGAAAAATGGTATGAGCAGGCTGCCGATGAACAAGCGGGACAAAACAAAGACAGTCCGGGAATGCCTGTTTTAAGTGACAATGATAATGTATTTCATAGTTATAGTGAAGCAGCACCAGTCAACGCCGACATCAAACAGTCGGTTTATGAAATTATATCGAAGGTTACAGGACACACAACTAAGCATCTGGACAATGATATGTACCTTGAGGCAGATTTGGGGCTGGATTCAATTAAGATGATAACATTGATGAATGAGATTATTAAGCTGGTCCCACCCGAACAAATGGAAGAATTCAAAGACAAGTATCCAGCAGCGTCATTGATGGCAATGCAATCCGTGGGAGATATTGTTGAAATCTTCGAAAAATGGAAAAAATCAGCAAATATACAAAACAAGAATCATGTAATAAATTCGGAGGCTGGATCTACCGGAGGAAAGCAGCCTGAGTATCTGCAAATCTTAAATTCCCAGTACCCTTTTCTAATGTGTTATCAGACAATATCCACGCTTACAATCAGTTCGGGAGTAATGATATACGGTGAATTAAATATAACCTGCCTGAAAGATGCCTGGAAAGAGTTAATCTTTCGGCATCCGTCACTACGCGTGATGTTTGAGAAGCTACCGGGGGCTAAAAGCTTTAAGGGATACAGCCAGAAAGTCCTAAACAACTTTCTTCTACCGGATATTCCGGTAGAGGATGTAAGATATCTTAATAACAGCGAACATGAGCAATTCCTGAAAGAAACATATGAAAAAAGCTTAAATCATAAGTTTGATTTATTTTCATGGCCTTTACATAAGATAACTGTAATTCGTACAGGAGACAGAAGCTACAATCTTATTCTGTCAATTATACATCTAATTTCAGATGGGCTTGGAAATCAGCAAATATTAAAAGAATTACTGGAAATTTATGCAGCAAAGCTTGATGGCAGAATGGCAGACTTGCCGCCGGCTGTTTTAGTGCCCGGGTATAATGATTTAGTGAAAGATATGAATTCGTGGAATAGCACTGAAGAGAATAGTGCACTTGAGAGTTACTTAAGGCAGCAAGGAAAGGAAAAATACTTCTTTAACCCATCAGATAAAAAGCTTGATTTGCCAGAACCGTTTACACCCATTAAAACAAAAGTAAAAAAGTACTGGATTAATGAAACCGTTACTAAGAAGTTTATTTTAAATACTAAAGTATGGCACGTTTCGCTATTTGTACTTTTAGTCAGTGCATATTTAAAAACCATCAAACAGCTCGAAGAAAGCACGGAAAAAATAATTATAAACCTGCCTACAGGCGGAAGGGTATATCCAAATGCTGATGCTACAGGTATTTTAGGATCATTTGCCCAAAATATGGCATTAACTTTCTATGTCGAAAGCGACACTGAAACATGGAAAGACTTGATTGAAAGAGTAAACACAGAGATAAAGAGCAGATTGGCATCAGGGATAGACAGGGCACAGACATATCAAGCCGCTTTCGCAGCAAAAGAGAATGAGATGCTGATAGACGGTGAAATACCTGAAACAGTTGCTTCAATTATACGTTCTTCGGTTAAATCCAACCTATATCTTTCTTTTGTAGGGAATACATATATAAAAGAACTTTATGGAAGTCTGGAAGTTAGGGATTATGAAGCATATACATGTACAAATCCCGGAACAATTGATATCCTCGTGGAATTGTTCCATGGAAGGATATTACTCACTTCAAATTATGACAGTACTTTTTTTGATGAAGCATATATTGATGTACATATGAACAGATTAGTAGACAACATTAATGAACTTGCAGAGGTGAGTGAAGAAAACGGGGAGGTTAGTCAGACAGTATTAACGCCTGTGACTTGCAGCAAAGAGGTTGAAGCAGAGCTTTGCAGGATAGCAGGAGAGATATGCCAAAGAGAATTCAGAAATTTTGATTTGGACAAAGATATTGATTCAGAGCTCGGCATAGATTCGCTTGAACGCATCCGTATAGTTGCAAGGTTAAGCAAGGTAAAGAAAAATTTGGATAGAAAGAGTCTGTTTAATTGCAGGACACTTAGGGAAATGTCGTGGCTGCTGGATGAAAATATTACTTCCGCCAACGGAAAGAATGATAAAACCAATATTCAAATTCCCTATTTGAAAGTAGTTGAACAATGCAGATTAACTCCGGATGCACAAGCAGTACTTTTTGAGGAACAAAGCATTTCATATTCAGAGCTGGAACACATCACAAACAAGCTTGCAAATTGTCTTAAAAGTAAAGGGATAGGAAGAGGAACTATTGTCGGAATCATGACTTTGCCCGGACCTATGATGATTTTAGGCATGCTTGGCATATTAAAATCAGGAGCTGCTTACGTACCGGTAGATGCATCATATCCGACAGGAAGGATTCAATATATCATAAACCATTCTGAGCTTAATGTGCTGCTTACAGAAGAAACACTAGCGGAGCAGGTAAAGGGCTTGATAAAAGATTGTCCAGGTATCAAAAGCCTAATTTTTCTTGACAATCTAACCAAACGTCAGGAATTCCAATCGATCGGACTGGTCGAAAAAGATGCATGGATGGCATTTCCCGCAATTCAGCCAGAGTACGAAAGCAGCCCGGATGATTTGATGGTAGTCCTCTATACTTCCGGATCAACCGGAAATCCAAAAGGGGTAATGCTTAATCACCTGGGATATATGAACCGTTTGGAATGGCACCAAAAAAAATTCAACTTAAAGCCGGGCGAAAGGGTGGCGCAAAAAACCTCATGCTGCTTTGATATATCTGTATGGGAGCTGTATTGGCCATTAATGTACGGTGGTACATTATGTCCTGTCCGAAAGGAGATAGTAAGAAATCCCTGGGAGCTTGCCCAGTGGCTGATAGATACTAAAATAAACATAATGCATTTTGTACCGTCGCTTTTTGGCGAGTTTGTTCATGCTTTGGAAGATGAAGATTATTATTTTAAAGATTTGCGCTGGCTGATTTTCAGCGGAGAGGCCCTCCCTATGTCCTATATACAGGAGTGGATAGACAAACATGGTATGTCCACCAAGCTGGCAAACCTGTACGGCCCGACAGAGGCTTCAATAGATGTTACATATCATATCATTGATAAGAGGCCTGGCTCTGACGGGGAAAGCCAGATTCCTATTGGAAAGCCTATAGACAACGTTAATATTCTTAACCTTGATGAAAACATGAGGATGTTGAGTGAAGGAGAGATCGGGGAGCTATGGATAGGAGGCATACAGCTTGCAAAGGGATATTTAAAAAATCCGGAGAAGACGGCTGAAGCTTTCAAACCCAACCCTTTTAAAGAAATACAGGGTGATTATCTTTACCGAACCGGGGATTTGACAAAAAAAAGAGCAGATGGAAGCTTTGAGTATCACGGGCGTATTGATAACCAAGTAAAAATACGTGGTTTTAGAGTTGAACTGGGTGAGATAGAGACAGTTTTAAGCAGTCATTGCAATATAAATGAAGCAGCGGTTATTGCAGTTGAAAGCAGTGAAGGACAAAGTCAGCTTGTGGCTTACTTGTCAGGAAAGATGACTGCGGATTCCGAAATAAAAGATTACATAGGAAATAAACTTCCGTATTACATGATCCCTCACAGGATAGAATGGGTGCAGAGCCTTCCCAAGAATCCGAACGGCAAGCTTGACAGAAGGGCGGTTAAGGAGTTGTACTTTAACAAAAGCGGAGGGGCAAGGGAAATAGAGCCGCTAACAGCTCCGGTCAAAAAAGAAAGTCCTCAGGCTGGCAATAATGAAGAAAAAGAAGTTTTTATACCGCTCGCACCGGCTCAAAACTGGCTAATGAGCTACTTCGATTACCCCTACAACTGGACAGGATACACTAGATTTTTGTTTAAACAGTCATTGGATTACTGTGCATTCAACAAGGCAATAACTATGCTTACAAACAGACATGATGCCTTAAGGAGCATATTGTGCCGCAAGGGGTCCAGGTGGGTCCAGAAAATACTGCCTCAGGGCGAATACATAAATGTTGAATATCTTGATGCGTCCCACATGAATAAGAAGCAGATTGATGACGCGGTTAATGCACTGATAAGGGATACAATTCAAGTATTTAGTGTTGACAAATGGCCTCTGTGGAAGATTATAGCGATTAAGACCCCGGACAATCTGCATGACATGGTTATAGTCGGGCATCATCTTATTTCTGACGTAGTAACGAATAGCCTGTTGTTTAAAGAGTTATGGCAAATTTACTATCATCTTTTATCGGAAGAGAAAATTAAACTTCAAACTCCTGGATCTTTCAGAGAATTTGTAGAGCTTGTAGAATCGGAAAAAAGTAGAAAATGGAAGGAATACATTGACTATTGGACGAAAATGTTCCCTTCAAAAGAACAGATATTCAGTATTCCTACAGATTTTGCACCGGGCTCTAATGACGAAGGCTCTGCCGATACAGAAAAATTTGTACTTGATAATATGCAAACCGCCAAAATATTAAGCAATGCAAAGAAGTTTTTTTGCAGCAATGTCTATTCAATCCTGCTTGCTCCCCTTTATAAGATGTTGGGAGAACAATACCGGCAGTCTAAAGTTATAGTAAGCCACAGAGTGCATGGGAGGGATGTTGGCGGAGATAATACATTTTTCCAGACAGCAGGCAATTTTGCAGTTAACTTTCCATTAGGTATTGAAATTGACCAGAATGAAAACTGGGCAAGTTTAGTTGAAAAAATTAAGGGAACACTTAAAAAGGTTCCTATGAACGGTATAAGCTATGATGTTGTTTCTGAGAACTTGCCTGTATACATGTGCCCTGATATTAAGCTGACCCCTGTCAGGGCAAATTACCTTGGCAACAGGGATGTGCCCCAATTTGACGTTTTTGAGTTTTACAAAAATGGAAAGGATAGAAGGTACTCACTACCCCAACAAAAAAGGATATCCATAATTGAATTTTTCTTTTCAATAGTAGACGGAAGCTTGAATGTGGAAATTGAATACTCAAGGAATCTATATAGTGCGGATACCATAAAGCAGCTTGGTGAAAAATATATGGAGTCCCTTAAAATGCTTATAGGATTTGTTGAGGGAGTATCATGCGATAAGAACAAGACAGTCAACAACTCAAAATACAGCAAGGGATTGCTTTCAGACAAAGTTGTAATTGTAACAGGAGGGGGAAGGGGTATTGGTAGAAGCATTGCACTTTCAATGGCTAGGGAAGGCGCTGAAATAGTTATTGTATCGAGGACTAAGGAAGATTTGGAACAAACGGCAGGTGAAATACAAAAGCTTGGTGGAAGGCCAATGATAATTCCGGTTGATGTCACTAAGCTGTCTGATGTTAACAGTGCTGTAGAGAAAATTTTGCGCGAGTTCGGAAGAATTGATGTACTGGTAAATAATGCAGGAATCACAAAGCTTGCAGCTATTAATGATATTGAACCTGATGAATGGCGGAAAATCATTGAGGTGAATCTCTTTGGGACATATAATTTTTGTAAAGCTGTCATTCCGCATTTTACAAAGAGAAATCAGGGGAAGATCATCAATATAGGTTCAGATTCGTCCTTTATCGGGTATCCGCTAATGAGTGCCTATAGTGCATCAAAGCATGCGGTACTTGGGCTGACAAAATCCCTGGCTGAAGAGCTAAAGCTCCAAAACGTTCAGGTTAATGCTATTTGCCCTGCATTGGTGGATACCGGCATGGCACCGAAAGCATTAAGAAACGGGGCTATTCCTCCTGAGAAGATATCCGATACGGCTGTTTTTCTGGCTTCTTCCATGTCTGATTACATTACCGGAGAAGCCATAAAAGTATATGGCAAACAGGATATGTACTGGTTTGGTTCCCGGCAAACGGATATGTTTAAAACAATATTGCAGGATAAGAGGAATGTTACTTGATATGAGAGGTTGATGGCGTGAGAATAGATTATGACAAACTCATTGGAAGCAATAAATGGGTTATGTATTGTGTAGCTTTGATGACAGGGTTTGCAATGGGGGTTATAAACCCTCTTGCAACCACCCATATGACAAAAAACAATGTAGGAAACATTTGGGTTGGGGCAATTTCTTCTTCATATTTTCTATTTATGGCTCTTGGTTCAATGCTTATTTATAAAAAGCTTAGAGGAAAAGATGTAAGAAGGATGCTGATATCGGGACTATTGCTGACAGCTGCTTCTTCAATAGGTTTTCCCCTGGTAAATAACAAGGTTTTATGGTTTTTGCTGATGAGCCTTATGGGGGCAGGTATCAGCCTTAATATGGTGGGTATTCAAACAGTCATGCATAATGTAACTGAAAGCGGCAGCAAAGCACTGGTCAGCGGTATTTACTCCTTCTGCTTTGCTGTAGGATTTGTTATCAGTGCCGTAATTGGCCCGAGAATTTATGAGAAATCTACATGGATGGCTTTCTTAACAGGAGCGCTTTGCCTTTGTATTTCAGCTTTTTTAATCAATTTCAAGCTAAAAAATCTGCTGACAATACCGGCATATAGTGAAGGAAAGATATTTTCAAAAATAACTGTAGCCCTATTTGGAGCCTTCGCATATGGCTTTTCCGAAACCACTCTGGTGTCACTTTATCCTCTCTTTATGATCCGGCTTAATTTCGAACTTTCACAGGTGGGATATGCATTAGGTATATTTATAGTAGGAAGTATACTCGGGACTATACCTATAACCTACATGGCAGACAGAATCGGCCGGAAAAAATGTCTGGGGATAGCTATATTTGCTTCATTGTTTGCTGTTGCAGGTATTATGGCTTTTGACAGTTTCAGCAGCAAATTAATATTTTCATTTATTGCCGGCTTTACAATCGGGCCTGTTTATCCACTCTCTCTAGCACTGTCAGTCCAGGACCTTTCCCAGGAGGAACTGTTGTCAGGAACAGCCTTGTTTACTTTTGCTTATGGCATTGGTTCAACGGCAGGTCCGTTTTTATCGTCTGTTGCAATGAGGTATTTAGGCAACAACTATATATTCAGCATTAGTTTATTAATTTTTATAATCATGTTAGCATATATGGTCATACCTAGCATGTATTCTAAGAATTTTATCTCAAAGGGAAAAGCTTAAACTAACTAAAAGTTAAAAGGGTTATAGCTAATATAGCTGATAAATGGGGGTAACCAAATGAAAAGTTCTAAAATAAACAGGGAATTAAAGTTGTCCCAGTCAAAAGGAGCAGATATTACAGGAATATTCTGTGACAGGGGCAACATTGCATATTTGCTTATTGATTCTGTGCGAAACGGCAAAGGAATAACATTTATTCAGGAAGATGACTCGGAGCTGTTTTTGACATATGAAGCAATTCTTCAGAAAGCGCTTCAGCGTTTAGGTGGTATGCAAAAGGCAGGTATAAAGGCAGGGCAGTATGTTTTAGTGTTAATGGACAACAGCATTGATTTTGTCACTACCTTTTGGGCATGCATATTGGGAGGTATTATCCCTGCACCTCTCATTTATCCTACTTCTACAAAAGTAATGAATTCAACTTTGAAAAAGTTGGAGGCAGTTTGGAACGTTTTGGGGAAGCCATTGGTTTTATCGGACAAAAATTTGTCGGACAGCAAGGAAGAAATTCAAAAAACTATTGGAAACAGAGAGATTGAAATTGCTGATGTTTATAAATTCGATGGTAGTAGTGAAGCGGGGAAGATGAGCCTTGCTGATAAGAATTCAACTGCATTCATTCAGTTCAGTTCAGGAAGCACCAGTATTCCGAAAGGTGTTGTTTTAACCCATAACAACTTATTGATCAATATAGAAGCAATTGCTGCAAGTGCTCAGTTAACAAGCGAAGATAAATCTCTCGGATGGATGCCGTACCACCATGATATGGGTCTGATTGGTTTTCACCTTACTATGACAGGGGTTGGAATGGACCAGTTCAATATGACGCCCTATAAATTTGTTAAAAAGCCTAATCTATGGCTGCAGCTTATTTCAAAGCACAGAATAACAACTACGGGCTCGCCTAATTTCGGATACAGGCTAGTATTGAACAGATTAAAACCGGAACTGATGGAAAATTTGGATCTGTCCTGCTTGAAACATTTGTTTAACGGTGCTGAGCCGATAGCTGTATCGCTAATGGAAGAGTTTATGGAAAAACTTTCTGTTTATGGGCTGAAGAAAAACGCAATGTACCCTGTTTATGGAATGGCAGAGGCTTGCTTGGCAGTTAGTTTCCCAACACCATATGAGGAGCCTCTTATCCACTCTTTGAACAGAAAAAATCTTGTTTCAAAATCAAATGTTACATATATAGACAGGCAGCATAAGGGCGCACTGCTGTTAGCTGACGAGGGCTACCCTGTAAGCGGTATGGAGATCAGGATAGTGGATCAGAAAGGCGCTGTCATACATGAAGGATATATAGGGGAGATACAGATACGGGGAAACAATGTTACCTCTGGCTATATAAATAATCCTGAGGCAAACAGAGCAGCCTTCCAGGACGGCTGGCTAAAAACCGGGGACACAGGGTTTATGATAAATGGACGCCTTACTGTGGTAGGACGTTTGAAGGATATAATATTTGTTAATGGACAGAATTTCTTTGCACATGATATTGAGGCTGTAATAGAAGAACTGGAAGGTGTAGAATCTGGAAAGATTATCGCTTGCGGATGGCACGATGAAACGGAAGAAAGAGAAAAGGTGGCTTTGTTTTCAACCCTCCATATTAAGAAAGAGCGTATAAAAGTATTTTACTCAAAAATTATCAAGCATGTAAACGAAGTGTTTGGAATACCTATAGACCATGTAGTATCAGTACCCACGATACCAAAAACAACAAGCGGAAAAATACAGCGTTTTGCGTTGGTAGAATCATTCAGGAATAATGAGTATGCAGGGAAAGTAATAGATGCTGCCGAGCTGAGCTGTGAATCCGGAGATGAAGTACGGGAGAAACCTGTAAATACATTAATGCTTGCAGAAACTATCCGAAGTATCTGGTCGAAGGTGTTGGAGAGGTCTGAAAGCACTATTTCCTACGATCAGCCCTTTCTTTCCTTAGGTGGCACCTCAGTAAAGGCTATTCAGGTTTTAGGCTTGCTGGAAGAAGAACTTGAATTAAGACTGACCCATGATTTATTGATAAAATGCCGTACCGTCAGGGATATGGAGGAGTACATTTCAAATATTTATAACAATAGGGGGGCAAATATACGAAGCCTGCCGGAGGCAAGGAAAACAGGAGAGGATAATCTGAATGAAAATGATGACGTAGCAGTTATCTCAATGGCATGCCGCTTCCCTGACGCCTCCGGTACCGAAGAATTCTGGAACAATATTTTGAATGGCAAATGCAGCATAGGCGATATCCCTCCGGAACGTTGGAATGTTGATGATTATTACAGTCCTACAGCCGAATTTGGAAAAACATACTGCCGTACCGGGGCATTCATTAATAATATATATGACTTTGACCATGGGCTTTTTAACATAGAGGAAAAAGAAGCGGAAATCATGGACCCTCAACAAAGGATGATTCTTGAATTGGTTTTTGAACTGATTGAAAGAGCAGGATACCCGCGTCATAAGGTTGACGGCAGAAAAATAGCTTTGTATATAGGTGCAAGCACAAATTCATATTACGAATATCATCTGAGCACACTGAATAAAGCAAATCTGCAAAACTTTGAAAGCTTTTCCGCACTTTCGAAAGTGCAGCAGGATTCAATTATGGAAGAGTGGAGGAACAAACTGGGTGTGACGGAAGCCCATCCCAATATACTTGTAGATAATATTCTGAACATGATTGCTGCGAGGGTATCACAGGAATTTAACTTCAAAGGTCCGGCCCTGGTTCTGGATACTGCATGTTCATCATCTCTTGTAACTATTCATCTGGCATGTGAATCGTTGAAAAGAGGTGAATGTGAAATGGCCATTGCAGGTGGGGTCAACCTTTTGCTTACACCTACACCATATGTATATTTCAGCAGTGCAGGGGCTTTATCCACCAGCGGCTCGTCAAAAGTCTTTGATGTAGATGCAGACGGTTTTGTTCCGGGTGAGGGTGCCGGTCTTGTTATGCTCAAACCTCTTAAAAAAGCCGTTCAGGATAAGGACGATATTCTTGCTGTAATAAAAGCCAGTGCAATAAATAACGACGGGCATTCAATCGGGGTTATGGCTCCGAATCCGGATGGACAAAGAGAGGTTATAGAATCACTATATAACAGGTGCGATTTAAGTCCTGCCAGTGTCCAGTATGTGGAAACTCACGGCACGGGAACTAAAATTGGAGATCCCAGTGAGATAAGGGCGCTTGATAATGCATTCAAATATTGGAATTTGGGGAAAAACACCATTGCTGTAGGGTCTGTCAAGGCAAATATCGGTCACCTGTTAAGTGCAGCAGGTGTGGGGAGTTTTATAAAAGTAGTACTGGCACTTATGAATAAAAAAATTCCGCCTCAGACAAATGTTTCAACTCCAAACCCAATGATAAAATTTACACAGACACCATTTTACATCCTGAATGAAGCTAAAAACTGGGACGTTGAAGCTGGTGTTCCAAGGCGTGCAGCAATCAACTCCTTCGGTTTCGGAGGGACAAACTGCCATATTATTGTGGAGGAAAAACCGGTAGATTCCGGGATTTCTCCGGAAGGATACGTGGAAAAGCCAAAGCACTTGTTATGTTTATCTGCAAACACGCAGGCTTCCTTAAAACGGAAAATATGCGAGCTTTCAAATTTCCTTGAGAAGAATGATGATTATTTGATTGGCAACGTATGCTACACCGAGAATTTGCTGAGGTCTTCGTTTAAGCATCGTCACTATGTTATCGCCGGCAGTACCAAAGAGCTGGTTGAAAAGTTAAATAAAGCAGATTTGGAAGGAGCTACTCCGGCCATGTCTCCTAAAACTGCTCTCATGTTTACCGGCCAGGGTTCCCAGTATGCAGGAATGGGAAGGGAATTGTACGAAAAGCTGCCTGCTTTCAGAAAATACGTGGATAGTTGCTCAGATGCGTTCTTTCCGTATCTTAATACTAGAATAGCAGATCTGATGTATGGCGAAAGTGCTGATGACAGATTTCTGGCTCAGACCAATATAACACAACCTGCAGTATTTACAATAGATTATTCCCTGGGAAGCTTGATGCTTGATTTTGGAGTCAAGCCCGCATATATCCTCGGGCATAGCGTGGGTGAGTGGGCTGCCGCCTGTGTTGCCGGTGTTGTGAGTCTTGAGGATGCTGCTAGACTTGTATCTGCCAGGGGAAGGCTGATGGGCGAGCTAAAAGTTTCAGGGGCAATGGCAGCAGTGTTCACTAAAGGGTCTGAGATTGAAGCACTGCTTCAGACTTATGAGGGCTCCCTGTGGGTTGCTGCTTACAATATCACACATCAGGTAGTTTCAGGAAAAGCTGATGCAATGGACGATTTTATAAGAAAACTTCAAAACAGGGGTGTAGCTGTAAAGAAGCTTAATGTTTCACAGGCCTTCCATACTCCGATGATGAACCCTATGCTGGAGGCCTTTAGAAAGGAGCTTGAAGCAACTACCTTTAATGTACCGAAGATTCCGGTAGTATCAAATATAACGGCTGAAAACTACACCGGGCCGTTTACTGCGCAATATTGGCTTGACCATATACTGGGAGCCGTGAGATTTGAGCAAAGCATAAAATATATGCTTGATAGGGGTGTAAATATCCTCGTTGAGGCAGGGCCTGACAAAATTCTAACAGGTATGGCAAGCGGCCTTGCATCTCAAAATAGTCATATCCTGGCCGGCATGGACCGGAAAAAGGATAACTGGGATACGCTTTTAAGTACCGTTGGAAAGCTGTTCATGCATGGCGTGAATATAAACTGGGATGAGTTTGAAAAAGGGTATGGACATAAGAAAGTACCTCTTCCGGTGTATCCGTTTGAAAGAAAAACATTAATGCCGGATTTCGGGGACAGGCATTTACTGGGTCTTACAGGCAAGTTTGACAACTGGCTCCATGAATGGTGCTGGAAGCAAGAAAATATTGCACAGGTAAGCCAAATAAATGACGGAGCTGTTATTATATTTGGTAATGATGAAGGTGCAATGAATGATTTTGAGTTGAGTTTTAATACTGAAAAAAATACTGTCTATTATGTGACTTACGGCAGAGAATTCGGTTATGACGACAAGCGGAGATTTGTAATAAATCCGGCAAGCCAGGAAGACTATTTCAAATTACTTTACAGTGTAGATAAAATATCTTCAATAATACATATGTGGAATTACTGCCAGAATACCGCCCAGCCCTCAGAGTTGTTAGATAATGATGAGGTTTTATGCACAAGTACATACAGTGTACTGCTGCTTGGGAAAGCGCTCTCGCAACTGAATTTTGAAAACCTGCGCTTGATGTTTGTTACAAACAAAGCATTCTGGATATCCGCGGAATCTGATATACAAAATCCGCACCAATCTTTAGCTGTCGTGCTTGGGCAAGCCCTGGACTTTGAGGTCAAAGGCCTGGTCTCAAGCGTACTGGACATTGACAAGGAAGACTATGCTTCAGGGACAGAAGCAGCCAGAACCATAGTCGATGAGCTCAGGCGGAAGCCAAGTGCAGAGGCTGTAGTTGCCATACGGAAAAAGGAGCGGTTTGTAAGAAGCCAGCAAAAAGCTTCCATATCAAAGCATAAGGAGGATATATGCATAAGCGAAGGTGAAACCTACCTGATAACCGGAGGAACAGGACTCATAGGGGGAGCCATAGCCGGTGCTCTTGTAAAACGTGCCGGAGTAAATCTGGTACTGACAGGAAGGGGAGAACTGCCACCCAGAGAAGAATGGAATGACAGTTTGCCGGAAGCTGCACCGGCATCAAAAATTGCGCTGATTCAAACCCTGGAGAGTATGGGGGCGAGAGTTGCATATTTCGCAGCAGACGTATCGGATAAAAAACAGATGACTGAAATGGTCAGAAAGGTAAATGAAGAATTTGGTCCTATTCATGGAGTCGTGCATGCAGCAGGGATACTGGATGCTACTTCCTATAAGCTTCTGGAAAAAGACCTGGAATCCTTTAAAAAGGTACTTGGTGCTAAGGTACATGGGACAATAATAACTGACATTGTAACAAAAAAAGAGCCGTTGAAATTCTTTGTATCAATTTCTTCCGTCTCTGCCTCCAGGAAGGAATGGAGTGCCGGAATTGCAGACTATGCTGCTGCCAACTATTTTCTTGACTGTTTCAGCAGTTATAGGGCAAAAACCGGTTCGCCGGGCAAATCACTTGCCATGAATTATTCATTGTGGGAGACAGACGGGAAAGGCATCGTATCGGGAGATATGTTCACCCTGGCCGTAAAATCTCAGGGTTTAAAGCCTTTGCCTGCCCATGGAGCTGCGGAAATGTTCATTAGGGCTCTTAACTATAAAGACCAGAATGTTATACATATAATGGATTTGCTGGAATCATACAGAGAGAACAGGTCTTTTAGGGCGGAATCTAAAGCTGCTTTTGAAGAAGGCAAAACGAAAGTATTGTGCAAAACGCCAAATGAAATAAGAATTACTGTATATGGTGTTATAGCAGATGAGCTCGGTATTGAGGCAGATAAAATTGATGAGGGGATGAATTTCCTTGAAATGGGTCTTAATTCTGTGGACGCAACAAAGGTTGTTGCTAAAATAGGCAAATTACTTGATATGGAATTGTATCCAACTTTGATATTTGAATACCAGACTCCTGAAGCTCTATTAAAGTATATTGAAAAAACTTACACTGTTTCTGAAAGTGAAATAGCTGTAAAAGAAAATTACTATAGGTGCAATGACAGTACAAATAAAGATGAGCTTCAGGATATTGCCATTATCGGTATCGGACTTAGAATCCCGGAAGCGAAAACACTGGATGAATACTGGGATATACTGATGAACGGCAAGTGTACTATAAAAGAGGTTGCGGAAGAAAGGTGGCCGATAGATGAAAACTTCAATACCGATAGAAACTTGCTTCATGCAACTTATTGCAGGCATGGAGGGTTTCTGGATAAACCCTATGATTTTGACCCTATCTTCTTTGGAATGTCTCCAATAGAAGCTGAAGCGACAGATCCCCAGCAGAGGATATTCCTTCAGGTCGCATGGGAGGCTGTTCAACAGGCGGGTTACGGAGGAAAATACAAATCAAACAAAATCGGTGTTTTTGTAGGTTCTGAGCAAAATACATATATGGAGCATTTTGCCGGCTACCGTACATATATGATCATTAAAAATAAGATGGAAAAAAGTCAGGCATTAATAAATATGAATCCAAAAGAGCGTAAGGAAGTAATGTCAAACATTTTGAAAGTGATCAAACCCGGAAGGTTGATAGCAGATGCGGTAGCTGGAAACGGGCTGAATGAGATTGCTGCAAGAGTAAGCCATTGCCTGAACCTTTCAGGCCCAAGCCTTATTGTCAACTCGGCTTGCTCTTCCTCCCTTGTAGCTCTTCATATGGCGTGTGAAAGCTTGAGAACAGGCCAGGCAGATATGGCTATAGCCGGAGGGGTGAATCTGAATCTGAGTCCGACACCTTTTGTAAGCCTAAGCAGGGTCACAGCATTATCTCCAACAGGAGCATGTTATCCATTTGATAAAAGGGCTGACGGAATGGTATTGTCAGAAGGGGCAAGCGCAGTACTTCTTAAGCCATTGAAATATGCGTTGAAAGATAACGACAATATTTTTGCTGTAATAAAGGGTTCTGCTATAAACAATGACGGGCATTCCCAGGGACTAACGGCACCAAGGCCACAGGGGCAAGCTGAAGTAATAAGGGATGCTTATATCAGGTCAGGAATAAATCCCGAAACGGTTTCATATATTGAAACTCATGGTACAGCTACTCCTTTGGGAGATCCGATAGAAATTGAAGGAATGACTCATGCGATGCGTTCATTTACCTCAAAGAAGTATTTTTGCGGGATAGGATCAGTAAAGTCTTCGGTGGGTCATATGCTGTCGGCAGCAGGACTTGTAAGCCTTATAAAAGTTGCTTTAGCTTTAAAGTTTAAGACCATTCCACATACTATAAACTTTGAAGAGCCAAACCCTAATATTGACTTTAGCAATTCACCATTTTATGTAGTGAGTAAGGAGCCAAAGGAATGGAAAACAGAGGGTACACCTTTAAGAGCAGGGGTAAATGCTTTTGGCTTCGGCGGAACAAATGCTCACATAATACTTGAAGAGGCACCTGGAATAAAAAGCATATCTACTGAATTGACGGATGCGAGGCAGCATAACATAGTTTTCTTGACAGGCAGGAATGAAAAAGTACTGAAAACTATTGCCAGGAACATCAGAGAGCATATGGAAAAGAAGACTGAGCTTAATTTGTCCTCCGTATGCTTTACAATAAATAATTCCCAGAAGGATTTTTCGTTGAAAAACGCATTTGTTACTGATTCAAGGGAGCACTTTATAAGCATGCTATCAAAGATTGAAAGCAGCGGAGAATGTCCTGAGATAATCCAGGGACGTTCAAATCCTAACAGAGTAACGCCTCTGAGTATGATATTGGATAACAGTTTTGAATTGTCTGGAAATGACGTAGATGAAATAATTAAACGGTTTGAAGTTTTTGGTCGTGCATACATAGAGTGCAAGCAAATATTTGAAAATGAAAACTGCGGTGATGGAAGCAACCCTATGGCAAAAACTATAGAAAGTTTTGCATTGCAATATGCTTTTGGTGCAATGATGAGTAGTTTTGAAATCAGATTCAAGAGTATAATCTGTGAAGAAACTGCAATTTTAGTTGGAGCTGCATTAACCGGGATTATTACTATGAAGCAGGCTGCCAGATTCCTTATGAACAGGAGTGATTATAAGGATAATGATATTGGGGGAAGCACCGGCAGCATACTTATGTGTCCTGTCATTACACCTTTGGGAACAGCCGATAAGGAAAATGTATTTGATTTAGTTACACATACATATAAGGCAACTGGTGAAAAATCATCTGTAGATTATTGCAGAGAAACTTTTAATAAGGATGAAGCTGTCGTTTATTTAGGTAGTAATAAGTCTAAAGGTATTGAATTTGAAAAAATGAAGGTTAAAAACTTGCAATGGATAGAAATGGATATGGGAAGGAATTCTATTGAATCAATACTGATTGTTATGGCAAAGCTTTATACTACAGGTGTCGGTTTTAATCCTTCAAAGCTAAGCGCAGGTGCACCGGGAAGGGTGCCGTTACCCACGTATCCTTTTGAAAATGCCGAGTACAGAGTTTCTTTTGAGGATGAAGCAATAGAGGTAACCGGTGAAGCTGAATTTGCCGGCGAAAAATACTATCAATCAGTTACCGGAAATCAAAATGATACTTCAAGTGTAATTTTAACAAAGCCAGGACTGAAAAAAATTAATGTTCTTGAAAGCATAAACGATACTGAAAGAATATCCTGTATAGAACAGTTAAGAAGGGATCTGAGTAAAATCAGCTAAGGCCTTATCAGGCGTTACAATATAAATAAAAATTTAGAAAAGAGTGTGAAAATATGTATAAAAAAATTATCATCGGAATAATCTGTGTTGTTCTATTATCCGGAGCCGCCCTTGGGGGCAGATACTTGTACCAAACATGGAAGTATAAAAAAATCATTTCAGAGATAGTTATTGCAAATCCAGATTTGTCAAAGCTCAAAGACGGTGTTTACAACGGGTCATTCGATGCTATACTGGTTGCTGTAGATGTAAGTGTCACAATTGAAAATAAAAAGATTAAGGAAATAAAAATCGACAGGCATAAAAATGAGAGAGGCAGTAAGGCCCTGAATATTATTAGTAAAGTAGTATCAGCACAGTCACTTGAGGTCGATACTGTTTCAGGTGCTACAAACAGCAGCAAGGTCATATTGAAAGCAATTGAGAACGCATTAGATTCTGGCAATTGAGCAAGTCCGGTATTATAAATGTTAGGTGTATTTTGGAGGGCCGGTATGTCTTTATCTACAGGATTTCTCGCATTAGTCCTTTTTATTGCGGGCATAGCTTATGGTATATTAAAATCGCACAAAAAACAAGGGATAAAGCTTTTTGCAATAAAATCACATTGTTATTTAGGGTATTCTATTTTATTAATCGCCTTGTTCCATTTAGTGCCGGCCTTCTCAGGAATATTTACATCCGGATTTTTATCTTTGTTTTTTCTGCTTTTAAGCACAGCTTCCGGTATATTGATAAAATATACAAAACCAAACCTGTATAAAAGGCATATTCATATAGTGGTATGCCTTTTTACTTCACTGATTATACTGTTTCATGTTTATTGCAAGCTGCTATTCTAATCGTACTATGATATATTGTAAAGGAGAACAATTGACATTTCCATAAAATACATCTTTCTGATGCTATCGAAAACAGGCCTGCAAGACATTGTTTTTCCTATTTAGCACAGAACTATTAGTTTGTGTATATCAGGAACTTTGCATAACCTCCCTTGATTTTACCCGCTCCTATATGTATAATCTTTTTATCAAAAACAAGTAAAAAGCTGGAAGTGGATTTCATATAAAGCGGAGGAGACTGTAATGGCAGAAGTGAAAATCGGTTTTTTAGGATTTGGCAATATAGGAATGGGAGTATTTAAGATATTTCAGGAAAATGGTCAGGAAATATTTCACAGAGAAGGTTTGAAACTAAAGGTTGGTAAGGTATTGGTCCGGGATTTGCATAAACCCAGGAAAATTCCCGTAGAACCCAAATTGTTGACTGATAACATTGAGGATATAATTAACGATCCTGAAATTTCTATTGTTACAGAGTTTTTAGGTGGTGTTGAACCCGCCAGGGAGTATATTATTAAAGCTTTAAACAAAGGTAAGAGTGTGGTGACTGCAAACAAGGAGGTTATGGCAAAACACTGGCATGAGCTTGAAAGAGCAGCGCAGCAGAATGGTGCAGGGCTATATTATGAAGCCAGTGTTGCAGGAGGCATCCCTGTGATAAAGGCTGTGAAGGAATCTTTGCAGGCAAATAAGATATATGGGTTAATGAGTATAATCAACGGAACTACCAATTATATACTAACAAAGATGTCTGAAGAAGGGCGCAGCTTTAGTGATGTACTGGCGGAAGCGCAAAAGCTCGGGTATGCGGAGCCTGATCCAACTGCTGACATAGAGGGCTGGGATGCAATGTATAAGCTCTCTATCCTGTCATCAATATCATTTCATACACGGGTACATTTGGACAGTATTTTCAGAGAGGGAATTACAGGTATTTCTGTTGAAGATATAGAGTATGGAAAAGAACTGGGGTATTCTATCAAGCTTCTGGCTATAGCAAAGAAGAACGGGGATACTATAGAAGCAAGAGTTCATCCTACATTCATACCTCTCAATCATCCGCTTGCAGCAGTGAGGGATTCATACAATGCTGTTTTCATAAAAGGTGATGCTGTAGGAAACCTGATGTTCTATGGAAGAGGTGCAGGGGATCTGCCTACAGGAAGCGCAATAATTTCTGATATTATAACAGCTTGTCACCAGACCGGAAAACACAGGTATAATACCTTTTACAACGGTATAAACGCCTCTGATAAGGTTGATTTCGAAAGAAACTGGGAAACGGAATTTTTTGTGCGTATGACAGTGAAGGACAAACCCGGGGTACTGGCAAAGATTTCGGGAATATTCGGCAAATATGGGGTCAGCATAGCATCAGTGATCCAAAAAGGTCACAATAAGGCTGAAGTACCTCTGATCTTTGTCACACATCATGCAAATGAACTATCAATGATAAATGCCATTAATGATATAAGAAATGAATGCGATGTAGTCAGCATAGAAAACACTATACGAGTAGAACAGTAATTATTAATTGATGAGCAGGCTTAAATCAACATAAGCTTGCTTTTTTGTTTTTTAGCGGATTAATATCCAGTTAAAGCTCCTGAAACGCAATGACTCAAGAGAGAAAAAGGAAGTTGCGAAAGCAGGGCTGATGTTGTAGACTGGCATAGCTTGCTGTTATAATTGTTTTATTAGTATAAATTCAGGGGGAATGTCTGTGTCACAAGAGAGAATAATGGTAGTAGATGATGAAAAAGAGTTGGCAGAAATAATGCGTGATTATCTTCAAACAGAAGGCTTTACCGTACATATGGCTTTTGATGGAGAGGATGCGCTGAAGGGATTTAAGCTTTTTGACCCCCAGCTTGTAATACTTGATGTTATGCTTCCTAAAATAGATGGAATGGAAGTATGCAGGATGATACGTTCCCAGTCAAGCATACCCATACTGATGCTAAGTGCAAAAAGCAGTGATATTGATAAAATACTGGGTCTTGGACTGGGAGCAGACGACTATATATCAAAGCCTTTCAGCCCAGGTGAAATGGTTGCGAGGGTAAAAGCCCAATTAAGGAGATATATCCACCTGTCTGCTCCAAACCAGCAGTCATGTACATTAAAGTTTGGAAGTATGATAATAGAAGATAAATCATATACAGTAATGATTGACGGCAGGAAGGTTGAACTGGCTGCCAAGGAATTTGAATTGTTAAGCTATATGGCGCATCATCCGATGCAGGTTTTTACAAGGGAACAATTATTCAACCAGATATGGGGCTTTGATGAGTATGGTGATATTAACACTGTAACTGTGCATATAAGAAAGATAAGGGAAAAAGTAGAAAAAGACCCTTCAGAACCAATATATATAAAGACTGTATGGGGAGTCGGATATAAATTTGATGGCGGTGAGGCATGAAAATAAACACAAAGGCCAAGCTGTATTATGCTTTTATATTCATTTTCATTTTGCTTGCACTATCCTTAGCATTTACTTACAAGCTGGCTGCTGATGCTTTTGACAGCAATAAGGAGATTTTCAGGTTTAATGAAGCAAGAGTGCTGACCAGCGGTATCATGTCAAAAATAGAGTCAAGCTATAGCTTTTTAGGAAAAGACAATGAACTAAAAAAATCAATAGAGGCAATGCTTGAAGAAATCGGTTCAAAGCTGCAAGTTGTCGATACAGACGGAATCGTGGTTTTTGATTCTGAAGAAAATGAGGCTAACCTAAATGGGAAAAAGATTGATATAAAAACTTTTGTTCACTTTGATGCGGCATTTGGTGCAGAGAATCCAGGAAATATACGGTTTGCTTTTCCTATAGTAATAGAAGGGAAGCAGGCAGCAAATGCGATATTCTCAATACCGGTCAAGTCTGTTATGAGCATGAAACGGGAAAATAAAGCAGCTTATATTTTAAGTCCTGTTTTTATAGGTTTTTTTTGTCTTATTGTTTTTATACTATTATTTATTATTAAGGTATCGCAGGGAATTATAGATCCATTGAATAGCCTTAACAGGTCAGCAAGGCAGATAGCTGTAGGCGATCTTGATTTTAGTATCAGATATGATAAGGATAATGAATTGGGAGCTTTCACTAAGGCCTTTGATATGATGAAGGAGGAGCTTAAAGAGTCTTTGCGCAAGCAATCAGAATATGAAAAAGCAAGGAAGGAACTGATTGCCAGTATATCTCACGAACTGAAAACACCCGTAGCATCCATTAAGGCATATGTGGAAGGTTTACAGGATGGAATAGCCAAGGACAAGGAGACTACAGACAGGTATCTGTCGGTTATAAAAAATAAAACAGACAGTCTGACAAAGCTGATTGAAGATTTATTGCAGCATTCATTAAAGGAACTTGGAAAGTTCAAAATGAATATGGAAGAAATGTACTGTAGACAGATATTGAGAAAAGTTATGGAACCGCTGAAAGTTCAGTTTGAAAACAGTCCTATAGCACTGACAGTAGATGAACCGTTTCCAGATGTTCTGGTTAATATGGACAGTTCAAGAATCGAACAGGTAATAGTGAATCTAATACAAAATGCAAAGAAGTACACACCTCCAGGAGGGAATATCCGGTTTAAGGCATTTTTAGAAAAAGAATATCTTAAGATTACCGTAAGTGATACGGGTTATGGTGTTTCCCAGGAAGAGCTGCCACACATTTTTGACAAGTTTTACAGGGGTGAAAGGTTTACAAGAGATTTTGAAGGCTCAGGACTGGGTTTATCCATATGCAGATATATTGTAGAGCAGCATGGAGGAGAGATTTTTGTAGAAAGCAGTATAAATGAAGGAAGTACATTTACATTTACGATTCCAAAGGTTTAGCCGATTTATTTACGGGGATGTAGTCCGGTTAGGGATACATCCCTTTATGTATGCTTAATAAATTCTTAATATTTGTATAAGGACTTGTTAAGTTTTATTTTCTATCATTAGTATTGTAGGCAGTAAGCTAACAAAAAGTCTTAAGGAGAGTGCATATAGATGAAAAATGCAATAATGAAAACCAATAATTTATGCAAAACCTATGTAAGTGACGGAGAGCAGTTCCACGCAATCAGAAATATGAATCTTGAAATTTTTGAAAAGGATTTTACCGTAATTATGGGTAGTTCAGGTTCGGGAAAATCCACACTTTTGTATCTGTTAAGCGGACTGGATAGCGTTACTGCCGGAGAAGTATGGTTTGAAGAAAAACGTGTGGATGCTTTAAACGAAAGAAAGACAGCACAATTTAGAAGAAAAAATATAGGCTTTATTTTTCAGGCAATAAATCTTGTACCGAATCTGTCACTATTGGAAAATATAACAATAACAGGTTATCTTGCCGAAAAAGACAGAAAGAAAGTTGATGAAAGAGCAAAAGAACTTCTGAAAATAATGGGATTAGGCGACCAGGTCAACAGATTGCCTTCTCAGGTATCAGGAGGGCAGCAGCAGAGAGCAGCCATAGCAAGAGGATTGATCAACTCACCCCAGATACTTTTTGCAGATGAGCCTACAGGCAGTCTGAACTCATCCCAGGGTCAAAATGTTCTGGATATTCTTACCGGTATCAATTCCAAAGGACAGACAATCGTTATGGTTACTCATGATATAAAAGCGGCTTGCAGAGCAGACAGAATCATATTTATCAAAGATGGAAGAATCGGTGGAGATTTAAGGCTTGAGAAATACTCAGAAAGCAGTCTGGAGAAGAGAGAAAAAGAAATATTTTCATACCTGACTGAAAAGGGGTGGTAAGATGAGAAGCATAATGCTGATGGTGTTAGCAAACATAAAGAAAAAGAAAGTACAGAGTATCTTGATTCTTATTACGATAATGGTGTCCTCACTTCTGTTCTCAACTGCCATAGGTCTGATGAGCAGTATGAATAAGCCATATGAAGCTATGTGCAGTAAGCTTAACTCATCCCAGGATTTATTAAGATTTGGAAGCAGTATGCATGATGAGAAGAAAGTAATGGAATGGTGGAGGAAACAGGAGGGGGTTACAACTACTGAATTGCTGCCTTTCTATGACATGCAGGACAAGATGGTTTTCAAAGGGAAAAAGGTTTCCAATAGTACACAAGTTACAGAAAGACCCTCGGTAAAAGTACTACAGGATAAACTCGACATAGTACAAGGAGAAAGTAAAGAAAATCCTTCAAAGGGAGAAATATGGGTACCGACTACCTTTGCATCTACAAATAATATCCGGGTTGGGGATACAATATCTATACCTACAAAAAACGGAAACGCAGACATGAAAGTGTCTGCAATAGTAGTAGACCCACAGTTCAGCTCAGGATTGATTAACCCTGTGAGGGTATGGGTTGCACCTGGGGAGTTGGAAAGAATTATTCCTGATTTTGAGATGAATGCTTACATGCTTGGTATAAGGTTTGAGGATTATTCTACAGAACCTGCGCTGTGGAAAAAGTTTGAGGAATTTCTCGGAAGTCCTTTCATGGGAAGCAAGCTTGACCTTGAGGCACTGGAATTTATTTATACATTCATACTGAAAATCATAGGAACCATAATGCTGATATTCTCTATTGTAATCGTCGTAGTTGTATTATTTGTTATGTCCTTTACTATTTCAGGGGCAATATTGGCAGACTATAAAACTATCGGAATACTTAAATCCCAGGGTTTTTCATCAAAGAACGTGATTATGGCTTATTCAGGCCAATATTCACTCCTTGCTGTACTGGCAACTCCATTTGGAATCGGGTTCAGCTATTTAACTATAAGGATGCTTATGCAAAGTCTTATTATTTCACTTGGTTTCAATACTGGCTTTTCTATGCTTCTGCCGATAACTTTGACGTTTGTTACAATCGTTTCTCTTACTACCATAACAGCATTTAGTATTTCACTGAAGGCGGGAAAAATAAAGCCGGCAGAATCAATACGCTTTGGTGCGCCTGAGAAGCAGTATTCGTTTAAGAAGAATAAAACCCTGCCGTTTATAAAAATTCTTCCTGTAACGTTGATTCTGGGAATAAAGCAAATGGCAGCAAATAAAAGACAATCACTGTTTATGCTTGCTTCTACTATAATTACTGTCTTTGTCCTGGTGTTTTCGGTAAATATTTACAACTCTTTGATTAATATGGGAAAGGACTCATCTTACTGGGGATTTGACAACAGTCAGATGTATATATACCGTAATTCAGGAATGAATCAGCTTTCCCATGATGAGCTTGTGAAAAAACTGAAGGACGACAGACGTGCGGAAACAGTAGTTCCGGTAGGTTATGTCACAGCATCTGCAACTCCGTCATCAAAGAATAAATCCAGCAGGAATCTCTATGGGAATATATATGACGGAGATATGCACAGTATAGGCCTGGTAAACATAGAAGGAAGAAACCCTGAAAGCGATAATGAGATATCTATCGCAGTCAATACCAGTAAACACTATGGCAGGACAGTGGGGGATTACCTGGACATGTATCTGTATGGGAAAAAGATAACATTTCTGATTACAGGTGTTTACCAAACAATTTCAAACTCAGGACAGGGATACAGGCTGCAGGCCTCATTAATAAGGGAGCTTGACAAAGACTTTCAGTTTTCAAGTTATGCGGTGAACCTAGTGGAGGGGGTAGACTCGAGGAAATTTGCGGAAGAATATGAAGCGCAATATGGAGAGGCACTTGACATACAATTTTCGGAAAACGGATTTACTTCTACAATGAGCAGCATAACCTCAAATATGACAATTCCTGTGGTATTTGTTTGCGTAATGTTTATGGCGGTTTCATTCATAATTATTTTCAACTCCACGCTTATGAATATTTTTGAGAGCAGGAAGAGCTTTGGAATATTCAAATCTATCGGGATGACTCCGAAGCAGATAAGGGCGTCGATGGTATATAAGGTTTTGATACTGGCAGTTTTAAGTTTATTAATCGGAATACCTATCGGGCTTGCAGTTTCTCCTCATATTCTTGGTGCAATGCTTGTGAGCCAAGGTGTAGTAAAATTTCCATTCAATATATCAGCTATAGGAACAATAGCTTCAATTCCTTTATGCTTGATATTGACAGGGATAAGCACATGGATTCCTTCGGGCAGAATACTCGGGATAAGTCCGAGAAGCCTTATAGTAGAGTAAGGATGGCCTGTATACCCCAATTGGTATACAGGCTTTTGAATTATGAATATATTTTAACTATTTGTTAATTATTTGAGTTAACGAAGAAAGTATTATATAAGTGGAATAAATTTTAATTGTGTGAGTTTGTGTAAAAACAGTTCATGCGGTTAAAGAAGGGTTCACTTATGAAAAACGATAAGAAGAGTTTATTTTTTATGGCTCAAAAAGGTGATGTTGCTGCTTATGAAAAGCTTATAGAATCCTATGAAAAGAAAATCTTCAGTCTTGTTTTTGCTGCAACCGGTGACAGAACAGAAGCCAGCGAACTTACTCAGGATATATTTATAAAAGTATACAAGGAATTGAGAAACGAGAAAAGCGACAGCAGACTTGCAATGCTTATTTATAAAACAACCCACAAAATGCTTTTTGCAGCGCCAAAAAGTTTTCAATCAGCAAATATGAAAGAACATGGTCTGAATATGATATGACATAAATCTGGAAACATTAATTAATAGAATATTTTAGAATTTTATTATAAAATATGTATTAACGGCTCTGAAACAACCATTAAATTTAGAGCCGTTAAGTATATATTAAAGGAATTTACATCCTGATTTTGCTTATATATTGAATCAAATGGAGTGATAATGTGAGTGAGGTTGGAGCAAAAGTTTTAGTTGTCGAGGATGAGGCTTCCATAAGAAAATTTATTACCATTAATCTCGAAAGAAATGGCTTTCATGTTATTGAGGCTGATTCAGGTGAAAAAGCTATCGTTATGGTTAAAACGTTCAATCCGGATATAGTTGTCCTTGATATTATGCTCCCTGGTATTGATGGTTTTGAGGTATGCCGCAAAATCAGGGAGGACATGCCTGGAATGGTTATAATAATGCTTACAGCAAAAAGTCAGGATATGGATAAGATTACAGGGCTTGAATTGGGTGCGGATGACTATATGGTAAAACCTTTTAATCCTCTTGAACTGATTGCCAGAATCAGGACGATACTAAGAAGATCTGTCAATGTAAAAAATAATCTATCCGAAACGATTTTCTTTAAAAACCTGTCACTGGATTTAAAGGCACAAAAATTCTTTAAGAACAGTGAAGAGATAGAACTCACCCCTACGGAATTTTCTATAGTCAAAGTTTTTATGAAAAACTCCGGAAAGGCTATTAGCCGGAATGAGCTTCTTAACGAAGTCTGGGGGAAGAATTATTTCGGAGATCTGAAAACTGTTGATGTTTATATCAGAAGATTAAGAGAAAAGATTGAGGATAATCCATCTGAGCCTGCTTTTATAGAAACAGTTTGGGGATTTGGATACAGGTGGCAGGGCTTATCATGATAAGTATAAAGAGAAAACTCGCTTTGAACTCGATTTTTGTTGTTATTATTACTGTAATAATATTGGAAATACTTATTGCAAACATTGTAAAACAGAATTACTATAAAAATCTTGAAGGCAACATGTACAGCCAGATAAAGATAGCCAGCGGTTTGTATAACAAGTACTTTTCCGATGCAAGCCTGCAGGATAATGTCATGAATGACGTAGACACATTCTGGAAGTCCTCTACTGCTCAAGTCCAGATTGTTGACAGTGCAGGTAAGATTCTTATGGATTCCATCGGTGTGATCCCCGAAAAGCAGGTGGAAATGCCGGATGTAAAGGATGCGTTAAGTGGGAAAAAAGGGTTTTGGGTGGGTAAGGTTGATTATGATAAGGAAGAAGTTATGGTAGTGTCATACCCACTGAAGTCACAGGATGAGGTCGTAGGGGCTTTAAGGTTTATTAGTTCCCTGAGACTGGTAAATGAAGATGTAGGGAGGGTAGAAAGCGTTTTTCTCATGATAGGTGCTATTGTCATCATCATATCAAGCATTGTAAGTCTTCTGCTCTCGAACTCAATCATTTATCCACTGAAAGAAGTTACGCAGGTAGCAGAAAAAATGGCTGCAGGTAACTTTAATGTTCAGAGCGTTAAGAAAAATGACGATGAGATAGGCAAGTTGTCAGACACTCTAAACTACATGGCAGATGAGATACAAAAACGGGAGCAGCTGAAAAACGAATTTATTTCTTCAGTATCACATGAGCTCAGAACTCCTCTCACTTCTATCAAGGGGTGGGCTGTTACTTTAAAAGAGGGAAGCTTGGACGATAAAGAGATGCTGCAGGATGGCTTGGAGATAATTGAGAAGGAGGCAGACAGGCTTACTTCAATGGTAGAGGAACTGCTTGATTTCTCAAGATTTGTTTCTGGGAAAATAGCTATGAAAAAAGAGAAAGTGAATATCAAGAGTATTGTGGAACATGTAAGTAAACAGCTAAAACCTAGAGCTGACAGAGAAAAAATTGAATTTGTGGTCTCATGTGAGGAAAACCTTCCGGATATCTATACTGATGAAAACAGACTAAAACAGGTATTTATCAACATCCTGGATAATTCACTCAAATTTACCTCAGCAGGCGGCAGGGTGATGTTTAAAGCATATATAGGAGAAAATGAAATGCTTTTCTATATCTCAGATAATGGCTGCGGCATATCGGAAGAAGAGCTTCCGAAAGTAAAAGAAAAGTTTTATAAGGGGAAGAACAGTAAATCAAGAAATGGTATAGGGCTTTCCGTTTGCGATGAAATTATTAAGCTTATGAACGGCTCTTTTGAAATCAGGAGTGAATTGAATAAAGGAACGGAAACCTTTATTTCTTTACCTATAATGAAGGAGGATTGAATTGAGGAAGTTTTTTTTATTAACGGTTATTGTTTTGATATTTGCAAACTTTACTGGATGCGGTAGCACATCACTGGATACCAGTAACAGGATTGTTGCTCCGCAAAACAGCTTAATACCTATTCAGGGGAAATGGCTAATCGAAGAATGCATAAACAAGAGTGATGATAAGGCAATAAACAAATCAGATGATTGGATAGGAAAAACGGCTAAATTTTCGCAGGACTCAATTACTGTTGGCGATGCGGCTTTTAACAATATCAGTTATAAGGTTAAGCAGGTAAACGCGGAAGAATACTTCCTTCATAAGTTTAGTGGGCCTGTAGAAAAGCTGGGAATAAAGGATTCAAATACACAGATAGTTACCGTGTTTTCTCAGGATAAATTCCTGTATGAATTTGCGAAAATTGGAAAAGACAGATTTGTTGCTAATATTGATAATGATTATTTCTGGCTGAGAAAAATAGACTCCGATGTTGATGGGAGCCTGACCAGAGAGGCACTAAGCAGGAGTGAAACCATAATAAAGCGAGGAGCAGAAGAAAGGCAATCCTTAAGGTCAGGTATTTTGCTTGGGATACGTACGCCTGTTAAGACAGAAAGAAATGAACAGTCAGACAGTATAAATGCATACACATATAAAACCCTTTGGATAGCATACGATAACGGTTATGTACGTCCGGTACTGGAAGCAAAGAATTTATTTCTTCCACGTAAAAATGGCTTTTGGAAGTTGGAAGTACATGAAAAAGCAGGCAAAAAAAGTTTGGAAGACATACTTGTTGCTTACAGCATATCAAAAAACGTTTTGGTTGAAAAGGCAGAAGATGTGGAGGAAAATGAGTTTTGGGTAGATAAGGATGGAGTTATCCGTAAAGCTATTCAGTATGCAGGCAACGATTATGTTGCTATAGAAAATGCAGGCAGCGGAGGGTATAAAAATAATACAAAAACATGGAGCCATAATAAACTTCAGGTATTACCTGTTGACAGTATAGCAAACACAGAGGGAATTGACATAACTGATATTGCGGGAGAAAATGGAAGAATGGCTATGGAAAGAGCAGTAAATAACCTGCTTGAAACCTATGGTGATCCGCAATTAAGGGATATTGACAAAGAAAGCTATAAGAATAATTTTGGATTATACAGAAAGACTGGTCATTGGTTCTTTAAGGGAAGGTTGAATTTTGGCCAGAAAGCGCAAATTCCCTTTATAGATTTCAATATAAATTTAATACCGCCAACGGAGCTGATTGCCTATGATATTCTTAATCTGCAATGGACGCATGTAAAAGACCGGATACCGGAAGCTGTAGATGCTTTCACCTCACCAAACAATGATATGGCTGTTATTCAGACAAAAGACCAGATTCTTATATACGGGATCTCAGGTGAGAAACTGTCGGAAGTTCCTCTGAAAAAAGTCAATCTTGGTAAGGGAGAATCAGTAGTAATGGCAGAATGGGCTGTTGATTATTATGTAAACAGATGGGAAAGCATATTTATCAAGAATAACATAACAAAAGAAGCAAGGTAAAAAATAGAGGCAGTTCCGTTAATTGGACTGCCTCTCCTGCTACTCGCAAATCTTTACTTCATACTTTTCCTTCAGTTCATTGACCTTGGTAAAGAAAACCGACTCCTGTTTATCAGCGATCAATTGCTGATTAATTTGTCCTTTTACTTCATCGAGAGATTTTTCAGACACAGGGCTTTTATCCAGAACCTTGATAATGTGGTAGCCAAATTGTGTTTTTACTGGTCCGCTTACTTGACCTATATCGGTTTCAAATGCCGCCTTTTCAAACTCAGGTACCATTCTGCCACGTGTGAAGAAACCAAGATCACCGCCATTGGATTTTGAAGGACAACTTGAATATCTTTCAGCTGCTTCCTCAAATGAAAGTCCGCCGTTTATTTCACTTAAGATTTCCGATGCCTTTTCCTCCGAACTAACCAGAATATGACTTGCTTTTATACTTTCCTGATTAACGAATAGTTGCTTGTTTTGCTCGTAATAGTCAGATATTTCCTTATCACTTACTGTGATATTGGCAAGTAACTTGCTTATGGCATATTGCTTTAGGTAGCTTGTTTTCATTTTTTCAATTTCTGCTTTGTATGCAGCATCATTATCGATACCCTTTTCAATGGCGTCAAGAAAGAACAGCTCCTGATTGATAAGCTCCTGCAATACCCTCTTTCTTCCGTTAGGTGAATCGAGCCTCTTTGAAGATTGGGGGTCAAGAGTTTTGAGTAAAAATTCCACGTCGCCTTGGGTAATCTGTCTGTCTCCCACTGTTGCCAGAACCTGATTGTTGCTCATGATTTAGTCTCCTTTATAAAAATAGTTGCCTACAGTTAAACGTCTATATTGAATAATAACAATTAATACTGCGTCGGATTAAATGTAGATGCGGTGTATATCATATCAAAAAACCAGCTATATGTCCAATAAACATATTTTACTCTTATGACTTTTACGCATGGAAAAAACTCTGTTAAGAT
Organism: Clostridia bacterium; assembly: GCA_026414765.1. NCBI lineage: Bacteria > Bacillati > Bacillota > Clostridia > Clostridia bacterium. The sequence goes on from JAOAIJ010000052.1 coordinate 38,869, forward strand.
GTTATATTAAATATAACATCTTAACAGAGTTTAATCTTGTAATAGTGGGGGATGATGATGGGAGCAGGTAAATTTAAATCTGAGGTCTTTGCGCGCTTGTTTATCATTTCTATGGCTGCTTCAGGTACTGTATGGGGTAACGCTGATCTCTCTACTTCTGCCTATATGGCTTTAATGCTGCTTTTTATCATTAATTCCCAAGTAAGAGTAAACTTTCTTAGGGATAAGCTGATCATTATCTCGATTTTTGTTGACCTGGGTCTGATATACTATTTGAACAACAGCTATACCGGTCTTTCGTATCTGCTTCTGCTGGTAACCATACTGGACAGCCTGACTTTGCTGCAAGGTGAAGCATACATTATTATTACTATTATTCTGGGTATGCTGGGGTATTTCATCAAGTCAAAAAGTATTGAATCCGTTTTTCTTATTACAGCAGTGTTCGTGATTGCATTCGTCTTTGCCATGCAGTTAAAGAAGCTGCACAGTAGTTTTAAAGAGGTTGAAGAGCTATATGATCAAAACAGAAAATACAGTTATCAGGTGGAAGATGCCAAGAAAAGGCTTGAAGAGTATATGAAAAAGATTGAAAGTGTATCACAGCTTGAGGAAAGAAACCGGATTTCGCAGGAAATACACGATACACTGGGACATAAGCTTACAGGAGTGCTAATGCAACTGGATGCCGCTATCAGGGTAGCGGAAGTGGATAGCGAAAAGGGAAAACATATAATTTATTCTGTGAGGGAGAACATGGAAGCATGTGTGGAAATTCTGAGACAGACAGTAAGAAATATAAATCCCAAAGATTATACAAACAGGATATTATCAATTCAGCAAATGATTGAAGATTTCAGGAGAGCAACCGGTATAGATGTCACCTTTAGTATTGCAGGAGCACCAGTAAAACTATATCCAAGCGCGGAAATTGCGCTGTATAAAAACTGTCAGGAAGCAATAACAAATGCAGTAAGGCATGGAAATGCGAAAAAAATTGAAGTAGTGCTGAAATACCTGGAAAAAAGTGTAGAGATGACAGTTAAGGATGATGGGAGCGGCTGTAAGGAGGTAATAAATGGGATAGGCATAAAGGGAATGGAGGAGAGAGTATCACTTCTGGGAGGAAAGCTCATGATTTCCGCAGCCAATGGCTTTGAGGTGAGAACGGTTATACCTGTCAGCAATGAATGTATATAAATCTAATATTTCTTTATTGAAGGGCCGGGAGGAATTAACAGATGCCAATAAATGTATTACTTGTAGATGATGAAGATCTGATAACCAACAGCTTAAAAATCATTCTTGAATTGGAGCAGGACATAAAGGTTGCAGGTACTTGCAGCAATGGTGATGAGGCTTACCGCAGGGTTTTATCGGTACCGGAAACGGATGTGATTCTGATGGATATCAGAATGCCGGTATGCGATGGGGTACTTGCCACAAAAAAGATAATCGAAGTGCGGCCTGATGTTAAGATAATAATACTCACCACTTTTAATGATGATGAATATATATTCGAGGCATTGAAAAATGGAGCAAAAGGATATCTGCTGAAAAGTATCTCCCCTGATAAAATCATAGAAGCAATAAAGATAGTATATCAGGGAAATCTTTTAATACATCCGGATGTAGCTCTGAAGCTGTCAGGTATGCTTAATAAGGAAAATCAGAGTAAGGTCATGGATAATCTAAGCATTTGCGATTTGACGGATATGGAAAAAGATATTGTAAAGCTGATATCAGATGGGATGACTAATAAGGAAATTGCAGATAAAGTATATTTAAGTGAAGGTACGGTTAAGAACAAAATATCAGATATACTTGAAAAGCTTGGACTAAGGGATAGGACTCAGATAGCAATTTTTTATCTGAAAGGTGGGAGGCTGTAAGGTAGCTTCATAAAAATAAATCAATGATGTGGGTTAAAGTGAAACAAAAAATCGCTTTAACCTTTTTTTTGCTAAGCTTTGTTAGAATGACTCAAGTCATTTCATGAAATGACTTGAGGGCATGGAAGGTAAGTGGAGGGAGAGTTATTATATAATTGTAAGGGAAAGTTTTGAAAGGACGGGGGATAGTATGGCATTGATAATGATAAAAGATCTGGTAAAAAGATATGGAAATTACCTCGCTGTAGATAATATTAATCTGACTATTGAGGAAGGAGAGATATTCGGACTCCTTGGCCCTAACGGTGCGGGCAAAAGTACCACTATAAAAATGATGATGGGACTTCTGAAACCAAATAGCGGAGAGATAAGCATAAACCGAATGGATATCCGAAAGGAATCATTAGAGGTTAGAAGGATACTCGGGCTAGTACCGCAGGATATAGCTGTATATGAGGATATATCTGCAAAAGAAAATATTGAATACTTCGGAAAACTCTACGGTATAAGAGGAAGGCTGCTGAAAGACAGGGTAGATGAAGCTTTGGAGTTTTGTGGTCTGACAGATAAAAGAAAAGAAAAACCAAAGAAATTTTCTGGTGGTATGAAAAGAAGACTAAATATAGCATGTGCCATAGTCCATCAGCCAAAGATCATTATTATGGATGAGCCGACTGTGGGTATCGATCCTCAGTCAAGAAACCATATACTTGAGTCTGTTAAAGAGCTTAATAAGAGAGGCTCGACAATCATATATACAAGCCACTATATGGAAGAAGTCGAGAGCTTGTGCGATAGAGTCGGAATTATTGACCATGGCAAGCTGATAGCCTGCGGAGTAAAGAACGAACTTAAAAAGCAGGTGGCTTCAGATGAATTAATTGCCATTGAAGCTACCGATATACGTTTTAATCCTATTGAGGAGCTTAAAAAGGTTCATGGGGTAAAAAATGTAGTATTGAATGAGAATATGATAGAAATCAGTACGTCAAATACCCAGGAAAATCTGCAGGATGTGCTGTATGTCCTCTCTAAAGGCAATGTCAGGGTGAAGAGCATAAGTCTTAAGGAACCTGACCTGGAAAGTGTGTTTTTAGCACTAACCGGAAGAAATCTAAGAGATTGAGAGGTGAAAGGGATGGCCGTATGGCATATAGCTGTTAAAAAGATAAAAACGATGCTGCTAAATCCTGTAATGATGCTGATTTTAGTAGGCTTACCTTTATTTCAGATGTTTATTATGAAAACCATACTGGGAAGTTTTAATGTTGACAATTCAGGGCAAAAAGCAGAGGGTTTTGTGGAAGTGACACTGGTAGGTTTAAAGATTTCGCTGACAAGTCTGAATGCAGCTTCGACACTGGTACAGTTCTTGTTAGTTACCGGAGTTATTGGGGCATCTCTTTTTATTCAGGAAAGGGAAAAAAATATTTTGGTCAGGATTTTTTCTGTACCTGTAAGGAAAAGCCATATAGTTCTGGGAAACCTGATAGGGCAGGTATTAGTGACTGCACTGGTTGCAGCAGTTATAATTACTCTCAGCAGAATTGCTTTGGGAATCGACTGGGGTGAATCCTGGTTGGGGGTATTTGTGGTAACATTATTTGTTTTATATGTATCAACAGCTTTGGGATTTATATTTTCCGGGTTGTTTAGAAGCTTTAAAGTAGCCAATGGTGTCATGATTTTCCTTATAATGTTTATGACGTTTTTATCCGGGGGGTTCAGCCTTGATGAGCAGTTTGACGCTACAAGCAGGTTTACCATAAATAAGTGGGCTTTTGACGCATATGCCAAGCTGATGGATGGGCAACCCATATGGAATGTTGTAACAAACCTTGCAGTACTGGCTGTGATCGGGACCGTATTATTGATTGCGGCATGTATAGTAAACAGGAGGGAAAATATATATGAATAGCATAATTATTGCTTTAAACATAATAAGAAGATTGGTTAAAGAAATCCCTGCTATAGGGTTCCTGATAATTTTCCCCATAATAGGTGCAATACTTGCTGTAGCCATGTCAGGATCAAAAACAGTATACAAGATAGGGATTGCCAATGTCTCTGCACCCGGGCATCAGCTCATACAGGCAATTGAAAATACAGGTAAATTCAGTGTGGTAACTTTAGATGAAAATACTATAGAAAGCCAGGTGAAAAATAAAGGAATAAAAGCCGGCATTATTCTGCCTGAAGATTTTGCCAATAAGCTTGAAAACAAAAATGTGGGTAAAGTAAAGCTGATAGGCCGTCAGAATGAAAGTGTAATTATGGAACTGGACGGACTTATAAACGGATACATCGGAAGAATATATTCCGGTGAAAAGGTGGAGATAGAAAATAAGCCGGAGGCTAAAATAAACAATACTGATACCCCGAGAATGGCAATGGGATTCTTGACGATGTTTATGCTGCTGTTTCTGGGAAATGGGATGGGAATAATACTGGAAGACAAGGGGAAGAAGACCTTTATGAGAACTTTTTGTGCTCCTTTAAAAGAGTATGAAATGGTTCTTGGAAACGTACTTGCAAATATAGTACTGGGAGTTGTACAAATCATCCTGTTTCTGGTTGCTACTAAGTACCTTCTGGATATTGACTGGAAGATGCCTGTAATCTATGTGTTTGTAATAATGTTTGCATTCCTTATATCAGTAATGGGACTAAGCATAGGACTTATTGGTTTTATCAGAAGCAGCCAGATATACGCAGTAGCTAACTCACTGCTTGCAACAATGACATGCATGCTGGGAGGAAGTTTTTTCAACATACAGTTCATGAATGATACGATGAAAAAGATTGCTAACTTCATGCCTCAAAAATGGGTGATGGAAGCATTTGATAAGCTTGCGGCAGGCGGAACACTTGTGAATGTTAAGATTAACCTGCTAATACTACTGCTTTTTGGAGCTGCATTTTTCACATTCGGTGTGAAAGTGCTGAAACCTGTTGAGGAAGATCTATAATATAAACAGTAAGAAAGCCTGACACTATTAGCCAGACTTTTATACTGGTATTCCGTTTCTCAAACATAATAGACTTTTGAAGAAGATATTTTTGATATAGCGCACATTATTGCTTATCTCATTTAGTAATCTGAAAATCAGCTTAGTATACGAATCAGTATCGGAAGCCATTAGTGAGGATAATAAGAAATCGGATATGAAGTAAATAATGATAAGATATATTATAATAGGCTTAATTGTTTTTGAGATTTCACGGGCAGTATATCTGATAATAGGATGAATTGCATATATCATTATGACAGCAATTGTTCCCCAGATAAGTGCATTTCTCAAACATACCCTTCCTGCAATATTGAAAGGTTCATTACTATAATTCCACAGGATTTGATTAAAAGCCTTTTCCATTATATATGCCGACACATATTCTACTAGCGTGGTGGATATGGCGGCGCAGGAGAAAAGTAAGAATATATTGTGTTTGCACCGTCTTAAAAGCATAATTACGGACAATGCTCCAAATCCATATACACAACAGAAAGGGCCTGTCAGGAATCCTCTGTTTACCAGACGGCCCTCGCTGAGGGATACGTATATGACCTCTATACACCATCCTACGAAGGAATAGACTAAAAAGTAAATAATCAATTTATAAAATCTGTTACCGGAAAAACTGGTATCTGACATGGGGACACATCCTGCCTGAAGACCTCTTCTATATCTTATGAGTTAAAACAAAGTGATGTTACTGATAGAAAAGGTGGACAGATTCCATATCATTTTGCAGCCTGAAGCTCCGTGACTTAAGAAATGAATCTGTATATTAGTTGCCTGTGCTTTCGTAAATAGACATACCCTTTCGCCAAACCATGTATGCCACAGCAAATAACACTACTGATACAATAATAGTACCTCCGGCAGCCACCAGAAGGCTGCTTTTCCCGATAAAGTAACTGGCTGGGAAAAATGCCGTAAAAGCAAAAGGGACTATGAAGGTAATCGTCCATTGTATTACTCTTGAATATATACTTATTGGGTATTTTGCAAAGTCACTGGTGGTATATGCCATCCACATGATAGAATGGCTTTGCTTTATCCAGAATGCAAATGACCCAAAAAGCAGCTTTACTGATGTATAAATTAATGCACCAAATAAAACTAAAACTATAAAAAGTAATATATTTAAGGCACTCATATCTATATCCATATTTGAAGCAGACCAGAAAACCAGTATTGTACCAACTATCAATTCGCCGAAAGCATCCGGCTGAAAAATCTCTGCGATAATTTGGAATAATGGATTTAGCGGGCGCAGGAGATATCTGTCAAAGTCTCCGCGGAGTACTAACCTGATACCTAAATGCCAGATGTTATCCGTTAATAGATGGTCAACACCTCTCGGAAGTTGTGCAAAGCCATAGATAAACATTATCTGGTAAAAGTTCCACCCATTCAGATGAGGAATCCTCTGGAAAATTATATAAATAAAAATTATACCTGAAGCCTGTATAACAAAGAAGGATGCTAATCCTATAAAAAAGTCACCTTTATACTCCATCAATATTTTTAAATATTGCAGTAGAAATTTGAAATACAACCGGATATATTTTTTCATGTCTTTAACCTCCAAGAACAGTGAGTCTGCGTATTACTCTGCTCCATACCCATCTGCTGAGTAACAACATAATAATAACCCAAACTGATTGTATGCCAATTGCAGCCAGTGCCCTCATACCGGTGAACTTTTCAAGATAAATCATGACAGGAGTATAATTCATCGAACCGAATGGCAGAAAATTCATTGTATTTTGCAGCCATAAAGGAAAGAAAGCAATAGGTATCAGTTCTCCTGAAAAAAATCTCAAAATACCGAGTTTGAGGTTACTCAGACCCCATGTCGCAGTTGTGTAAAAAGCCAGCATTCCAAAACAGAAATTTAGCATGAATAGTATTAGGAAGCTCAGCACAATACTGAATACATATAAAGTAACTGTAAGTATATCAGGTGGAAGGTGACCTCCAGATGCATACCTTACTACAGCAAAGCCCAACCAGATAGGCAGGCATATCATGATAAACTGCCAGGCAACTGTTCCTATAGCTTCTGATAACAGTCTTGAGCTATAATTTATAGGGCGTACAAGATTTATTGCAATAGAACCCTGCTTGATTTCTTCTGATACAGTTCTGTCAGCCTGGGATGAAACAAGTCTGCCGGTAATATCGCTTATGAAAATGTATGAGATCATTTCATCCAGTGTGAAACCTGCTATGGTAGAGCTGGTTGAATTGGTGAAAACTGCTTTCCACAGGTAATAAAATACAAATACCCTAAATAAGCCTCCAAATACGAATAAAAAGAAATCAATCCTATAAGAAAGCCGTGCTTGTATTACACTCCTTCCAAAGGGCAGGTAGAGACGTATGAATTTTTTTAGTGCATTCATGATTTTACCCCATCCTTATAGATTTTCTTTACAATTTCTTCTATCTCGGTTTCTTTTATATTCATATCTACAACTTGTGCCTGTGTCATCACATGAGAAACGATTTCTGGAATAAGAACTTTATTTTTATTAAATTCAACAAAGAGGCTGTTACCATCTATCCAGGTTCTTGCATCCTCCGGATCCAGCTTAAATTCTCTTGCTATATCAATATTTCTTGCAGAGTTGGCATTTGTCACATCCATCTGAAGTGTACGCATAAATCCGTATTGGTTTTTGATTTCCTCGATGCTGCCGTCATATATCTTAGAACCTTTGTCTATAATGATCATTCTGCTACAAAGTTCTTCTATATCAAACATATCATGTGTAGTCAGTATTACTGTTGTTTTAAATTCACGGTTGATATCCTTTATGGCATTACGCATTTTTTCCTTTACCATTACATCAAGGCCAATAGTCGGTTCGTCAAGAAACAGAACTCTTGGATTATGTATGAGTGCTGCAGCAAGGTCGGCACGCATCCTTTGCCCCAATGAGAGGGTTCTGACAGGGCTGGATATAAAGCTCCCGATATCGAGAACTTCATTCATAAAGGACATTCTGTATTTATAGGAGTTATCATCAACATCGTATATTTCCTTAAGAATAGAAAAGGTTTCGGTAAGCGGTAGATCCCACCAAAGCTGAGTCCTTTGACCAAATACTACTCCGATGTGTTTTGCATTCTGCTTACGGTTTTCATAGGGGACAATACCATTAACGTTGCATGTTCCGGCAGTAGGCGTCAATATACCTGTCATCATTTTTATAGTGGTAGATTTTCCGGCTCCGTTTGCTCCTATGTATCCTACCATTTCACCTTTTTCTATATCGAAACTGATATTGTCAACAGCTCTCTTGATTTTTACTTCCCTGCTGAACAGTCCCTTTACCGTTCCTAAAAAGCCAGGCTGCTTTATGTAAGTTTTGAAATCCTTTGTCAGATTTTCTACATGTATCATAATGTGCCCCCATATATTTTTGTTGATATAAAAATACTGAAAAAGTTATCTTGATGCCTAATTAGTATGTAATGCAAACTACCTGGGACAAAATTTGAGTATTAGAATATTTTACTATAAATTAACAGAATGTCAATATGTATGTATAAAGTTAATATATATGGTCTAAATATGGTAGGGTTTATGTTCTGAACAATGCTAAATACAGCCTTGTCTTATTGTATTTTACTGCTTAAGATGATAAAATTCATAGTAAGGAAGTTTTTATGTAACTTTTCTGACCAAATAGCAAACAGCAAAGCAAACTAATCAGGGGTGATCTTTTTGGACATAAGTTTGAAAAAGATAGTAACAAAGCTTTCTGTTATTCTTTTGACGAGTATTGTTTTGTTAATGCTCAGTTTCAGTGGCTGCACATCAAATATAACGGAAAAAAATAAACAACCCTATGCAAAAAATGGTATTCTTGACCTTTCACAATGGGATTTTAATAAGAACGGAACTGTTAGGCTCGATGGGGAATGGGAATTCTACTGGGAGCAGTTATTGACTCCTGAAGATTTCGGCAATAAAAAAACTGGTATGATTCCGCAATATTTCAGTGTTCCTGCCCCTTGGAACGGCATGACAGTAAACGGGCAGAAAATCAAAGGTTCGGGATATGCTACATTTCGTTTGGTTATCAATTTAGAAGATGGGGAGCATCTTCTGTCAATAAAAGCTGCCAGTATATCTTCAGCCTTCAAACTGTGGGTAAACGGAGTACTTATAACCTCGGCAGGCAAGGTGGGAAGAAATGCTGCAGAAGCTGTGCCTGAATTTAAACCAGGGGCGTATCCTTTTCTGATAAAGGGAAAAAATGTAGAGCTGGTTATGCAAATAGCCAACTACTGGTATGATAAGGGAGGACCTTGGATAGGCTTTGTATTCGGATCGCAGCAGCAGGTCAATTCGACCAGAGAAAAATGGCTGGCTCTTGAGTTGTTTTCTATCGGCTCTTTGGCAATTATTGCTTTCTATTATATATGCTTTTATATGATGAGGAGAAAAGACAAGGCAATGCTGTACTTCGGCCTTACATGTCTGACAATTGCAGTAAGAAGTCTGATTGTCTCTGAAATATACTATAGCGACATTTTTTATGGTGTAGGGTGGGGGGTTGCCCGTAAGATTGAATTCATAAGCTTCTATTTATGTACACTTTTCTTTGTGTTACTTTTTAAAACTCTCTTTCCACATGAGTTTCCCAAAAACCATGTAGCAATTACCAAGATTATGGCAATATGTTTTGTAGCTCAGGTTATTGTGCTTCCGCTTCGTATTTATTCGGTTACAATAATTTTTTACCAGGCATTTGTCCTGTATCTTGTGATAGCTTCCACTATCTGGATAGTACTTGCATATATAAGGAAGCGGGAAGGTGCGCTGGTATCGCTTATAGGAATGACAATATTTTATATCACTGTGGTCAATGATATTCTGGCTGCTATGCAAGCCATCCAGACAATAACCTTAACCCCATTCGGACTTATTGTTTTTGTGTTTTTTCAAGCGGTTATACTGGCTAAAAGGGTTTCTCACGCATTTAGCGGTATAGAAGACCTGTCTGAGCGGCTGATACGGCTTGATAAAATGAAGGATGATTTTTTGGCTAATACCTCCCATGAACTGAAAACCCCATTGAACGGAATTTTGGGAATAGCCGAATCCATGCTGGAGGGTGCTGGGGGACCGTTAAACAAGCAGCAGGTCCATAACCTGTCCATAATTGTTTCAAGCGGTAAGAGGCTTGCAAATCTGGTCAAGGACATACTGGACTTTTCCAGGCTCAAAAACCATGATTTGGAGCTTCAATACAAACCTGTAGACTTGCGTCAGGTAGCAGAGCTTGTATTAAATCTGACCAAACCTCTTTCATCAGGAAAGCCTATTGAGCTGCAGAATAACATTCCTGAAGATATTCCACTGGTATTTGCTGATGAGAGCAGGGTGGAGCAAATTTTGCATAACCTCATTGGAAACGCAGTGAAATTTACTGAGTCCGGGAAGGTTGGAGTATCTGCACAGAAGAAGGATGGAATGATAGAAGTGGGCATATACGATACAGGCATAGGTATACCTGAAGAAAGGTTTGAGGATATATTCAAGCCATTTGAGCAAGTAGACAGCTCCGTCTCAAGGAAGTACGGAGGAACGGGATTGGGATTGCATATTACAAAATTGCTTGTAGAATTGCATGGTGGCAAAATATTTCTTGAAAGCAAGCCGGGAACGGGCTCAACCTTTTACTTTACTTTGCCGGTTTGCAATGATATACGGGAATACAGTCCCAAAGATGATTTTAGTGACAGATATAAAAAGCGGCCTGAACTCATACATGTACATGAGGATGTTTTGGTAACGCCAAACTCAATGATATCGGAAAACTCCTATAAGATTCTTATTGTTGATGATGAACCTGTTAATCTTCAGGTATTAACAAATCAGCTTTCACTGAAAGAATATTCGGTAACAGCTGTAAGTAATGGTATAGAGGCTCTTAATCTTATCCATGGAGCAGATCCGGGTTTTGACCTGGTGATTCTTGACATCATGATGCCAAGAATGTCAGGCTACCAGGTTTGCCGCATTATTAGAGAAAAGCATTCGCTTTTGGAGCTTCCTGTACTGATGCTTACTGCAAAAAGCCAACTGGAGGATATAACGGCGGGCTTTGAAGCCGGAGCTAATGACTATTTGGCAAAGCCTTTTGATAAAGCTGAACTGTTGGCGCGCGTAAATACATTGCTGACATTGCGGTCTTCTGTAAAGTTTTCAATTACAAATGCACGCAAATTGGAGATGGAATGGACAAGCCGCTTGCTGGCAGAAAGGTTGAACGATTTTACAAGGACACTTTCCTCAACATTGGAAGTAGGAGAGGTGGCAAAGCGTGTTCTGGAAAGTATACAGGATATAGTTCCTTTCGAACAGGCCTTGATTGTTTTAAAAGATCGGGGACGGTTCGCTGTGATTGCAAACAGGGGCTGGGTTGATTCAGAAAAGAATGCGCAAAATGGTTTCGAAATAAATGAAAGCCATGTTCTTAAAGCGGTTTTGGATAGCGAGAAACCTGTAATTATAGGAAACACTGAAAATGATGCTGCTTACCGGGACTTTGTCCTTAATACAGGCATCCGTTCCTTTATCTGTATTCCGATGATTTACAATTATCAGGTATCCGGTATCATTGCATTGGGACACAGTCAGGTCAATGTCTTTAGTGATTACCTGGGAGAGCTTGTATTCAACTTTGCTGGTCAGGCAGGTATTGCCTTTGAAAACGCGAAGCTGTTTGAAGATATAAGGAAACTTGCGACTACTGATGGCCTTACAGGATTGTTCAACCGCAGGCACTTTTTCGAACTGGCAGAAAATGAGTTTGAAAGAAGCTGCAGAGAACACCAACCTCTTTCTCTGATTATGATGGATATAGATAATTTTAAGAAGATAAATGACAATTATGGCCACCGTTTTGGCGACCAGGTTCTGAAATCCGTAGCACAGTTATGTATTGAAAGTATGAATAATAATGGACTTATAGGCCGGTATGGAGGAGAGGAGTTCATAATACTGCTATCCGGTATGACAGCAGAGGAAGCATTACAGTTTGCGGAAAAAATCAGAAAGTCTGTTGAATATCACAGAATACAGAATGAAAAGGATGAAAACATAAAGGTAACTGTCAGCTTGGGACTATGTTCTCTCAAAGAGTCCACCGGCAGTTTGAATACAATAATCGAAGCGGCAGATAATGCCTTGTATGAAGCAAAAAAAGCAGGGAGAAACCGTGTTGCTGTAGCGTAGGAACCTTTCCACACAGAGTTTTAACTTTACTTTAATCTTTGCCCCTCTAAGATTTGATATGCTTAGTATGAGTTATCACTAAATGGATTAATCAAACAGAAACAATGGGGGGTGATCGAATGAAATATACTGTTGGCATACTGTTATGTTTAGTCTTGGCAAGCTGCAGCAGTTTTCAGACACAAGAGCCCTCAATTGCTTCAGAGTCTACAACGAGGAAGGTACAAACACCATATCCGGCCCCAGTAAGCACTGCCGATCTAAAAGGGATAGCGTATAGCGAAAAAGGTGTTTATGTTGCTGTAGGCTTTATGGGTGAAATACTTAATTCTGCTGACGGCATCACATGGAATAAAGTACAGTCCGGTACCGATAAGGGGCTATGGGGAATTGTATGGGGAAGAAACCGGTTTGTAGCAGTGGGTGACCAGGGGACAGTGTTACTTTCGGAAAACGGTGAAAGCTGGGAAGCTGTAAAGTCGGGTACAAATTCTTGTATTCAAAGGATTATATGGGATGGCAAGCAGTATGTTGCAATCAGTTTTGGAAGTATTCTGGTCTCAATTGATGGCAGGAAGTGGTCTGTAAAAGAGTTTCCTGATGCAGCTTTAAATAATAACACGGATAGAGGATATTCATATTCTATGTCAAGCGTCTTATGGGATGGGAAAAAATATATCACTGCAGGGAGCGGCAACAGCATATTGTCTTCTGCAGATCTGAACAAGTGGCAAATTAATGTTTCGCACTCTTTGGGTACGGGTATGTTTTTTGATCTTGCATGGAGCGGCAAACGATATGTTGCTGTTGGAGACCATCTGGCTTTGATGGTGTCTGAGGATGGGATAAACTGGGTAGATAAAGGTTTAAAGATTGATATGATTGAAAGAGTGGATGATTACTACACTCTATATATTTCGGGTGTTGTCTGGGGTGGGAATAAGTTTGTGGCTGTAGGCCAAAAGGGGATAATACTAGCCTCAGCTGACGGGATGGCGTGGACTCCTGCACCACGCATAACAAGGTCGGTTTTAAGTCAAATTATATGGGATGGAAATAAATATATTGCTGTTGGCGATGCTGGTACAATAATCACCTCCAATGATGCGTTGAAGTGGAATAAGTTATATCCGAAGAGTCTGGCTCCGCTAGAAGAGGGGTTCAACCCGGAACAGTCAAAGAAAGCTTTCGAAAGAGTAAGAAAGCTTGCTGCTGAAGGCCGGAAAACCATAGTGGAACCATGGAGGATTCAGTATCCTGATACTGCCGGGGAGAGATATTTATTCATAAAGCCAAAGAATGAAGCTGATTTTTACCTTGCGGAAGAGAAGTTTTTCAATGCTTTCAGATATATTCTCGATTGGGCTGAAGAGTATGCTGCAGAGAACAGTGATAAGGAAATTTACGATGAGTATGATTTCACTATCAGGACAAGCGATTCACACGACATACATTACAATTCGAAGACCAATATTTTCTATTTTGAAAACAACAGAAAACTCTATAAACTATGGAGCGAAAAGGATAATCTATGGACCAGCTTGAGATTTGATAAGAATAATGCTTCCGTGGATTTCACGCAGGAAGGATTGATATTGGATACTGCGGAATTGCATGAAGATTTGGACGGTGATAAGATTTATGAAAATATTTTCCTCAGACGGAATATTGATATGGATTATTCTGGTATTAGTCCTGTCTTGAGTATTGTTATCGGTGATAAAGAGGAAGTTTTATTTGATAATGCCCAAAGTGGTATCAGGACAAAACCGGTAATTAATATGCTTCGTTCAGTTGACAATGAAACAAAAGCTGCAATTGTTAGTTCTGCAATAAAACCCGCAGACTGGGCTCCATATGAAGAATTCTATCCGTATGAATATAAAGCTGACAAGCTTCTTAAATTATCAGTGGAAAGGCCTGACAAAAAGGTAAAAGTGAGTGGGAGAAGGGTTGATGTTGGTTATCCTGAGTTTGGTAAAAAAATCAGTTTTACTGTAAATGACAATACTATAAGGTTTTACGGGGAACCTAAGGAATTATTCTCTAAAGAGGTCCCTTTACATTTGAGGTCTGTAGAGTTTGGGCAAAATAATTCAGGGATGCAGACACTTGTGACAAAAGAAAATGCAGAGCTGTTCAAAGGAGGCTACTTCTATACGCAGAAAACCGGATATGTGCTGAAAGAAGGAAAACTGATTCCGGTATATCTGGAACTTACCAAAAGTGGAAACCCATAGGTATATCTGTTTTTTTACAGTAAAGGTGTTCAACAAGTCTATTTCCCTGATGAACACCTCGATTTACAGCACACGTGAGTTATTGCAGCATATCCCTAAACTGTCCTATGTCAGTAGTTGGTGCCTGGCATGCAAAATTTTCACAAACGTAAGCTGTTGCTCCGCCACCGATTGCTTTGTAATCCTCAATAAAAGGAGCCAGTTCTTTTATCTCCTTGTATTCATCGGAGTAAACCATAGTTAGCATAAAGGGCCTGTATTCTTCACGAATGATTTCTACCATCTTGTCAATATCATGTGTTTCCTTATCACTTACCAATACAACCTCCTTAGCTGATGATTGGGCAAATAACAGCGCTGTAAGGAAAAAGGAGTAGCCTCTGGGTACTCTGGATACGTTGGCACCAAAAGTTTTAAACTGCTGCTGGGCTTTGTCCTCCAGTTGATGATTGCCTGTGAGCCTTGCAAGACGCAGGAAGTTCATTGTTGCTACAGAATTTCCCGATGGTGTTGCACCGTCATAGATTTCCTTTGGTCTTACAATCAACTGTTCACTGTCGTTTCCATATATGAACAGGCCTCCGTTTTCGTTGTCCCAGAAGAGGCTCAAAAGATCATCATTGAGTTTTACCGCCTTCTTTAGATAATCCGGGTTGTACGTAGTCTCATAAAGCTCAATCAAGCCCCATATGAGAAAGGCATAATCGTCGACATAGCCAAGATGGGCTGATTCCCCGTCACGGTATCTTGCAAGTAATCGTCCGTCTTTTCTGACAAGCTTTGAGTAGGTAAATTCAACAGCCTTCTCAGCAGCCGCTGTATATCTTTTTTCTGCAGTGATACGCCCTCCCATGGCCAAAGCTGCAATCATCATACCGTTCCATGACGTTAATATCTTATCATCCTTATAGGGGTGTATACGGGTGTCCCTATAATCGAAAAGCTTTTGTCTGCATATTTCCATCAACCACTTATCTTCGTCAGGAATTGTACTGTCAATAAGGTTTGGTATATTAAGACCTTCAAAGTTACCCTTTTCTGTTATGCCATAATACTCGCTGTATTTACCGGAATCCTCACCAAGGACTTTTTTAATTTCATCAAGGGTCCATACATAATATTTACCTTCTTCGCCCTCTGAATCAGCGTCTTCTGCAGAATAAAAACCACCTTCTGCAGAGGTCATGTCCCTCAGAACATAGGTGAATATTTCTTTTGCGGTTTCTACATACCTGGTGTCCTTGGTTGCCTGATAAGTCTCCAGATAAGCTATTGCTAAAAGCGCGTTATCATACAGCATTTTCTCAAAGTGAGGAACCAGCCATTTTCTGTCGGTAGAATACCTGCTGAAGCCAAATCCTATGTGGTCGTAGATTCCTCCCCTGTGCATAGAGTCCAGAGTCTTTTCTACCATTTCTAGTGCTTGCTTTTCCTTAGTCATATACCAATAACGTAAAAGAAAATACAGGTTGTGGGGAGTAGGGAACTTGGGTGCTCCACCAAACCCTCCATAAATACTGTCGAAATCCGAACGAAAATCCGAGTAAGCTTCACGACCTATATTTTCCGGGATTTTTTCTTCATTATTAGTGTGATCGTCCTTTATTGAGTCTGTAATTTGTTCGCCTGAGCGTATCAGTGCATCCCTGTCATTTGTCCAGGCATGGATAACCCTGTCTAATAGAGTTAGGAGTCCGGGCATTCGCATCTTATCTTGTTTGGGAAAATAAGTGCCTGCATAGAAGGGTTTTTTATCGGGTGTCATAAAAATTGTAAGCGGCCATCCGCCGTGACCCGTGAGAGCCTGGCATACAGTCATGTATATATGATCTACATCTGGACGTTCCTCGCGGTCTACTTTTATAGATATAAAATGGTTGTTAAGTACTTCTGCCACTTCTTCATCCTCAAAGGATTCACGCTCCATAACGTGGCACCAATGGCAAGTACTATAACCTATGGAAAGAAATATCGGTTTGTCTTCCTGTTTTGCCTTGTCAAAAGCTTCCTGGCTCCACGGATACCAATTTACTGGATTATGGGCATGCTGGAGCAGGTAGGGGGATTTTTCATTAATTAATTTGTTTGTATATTTATGTTCGCTCATTTGTTTTCAACTCCTAAAAAGTTATTCATTTTACTATTCCCCAATTGTCAAAGTTCGATTTAACGAAAAATCAGATTACCAGCAAAAAACATTATTTATTGTAATTAAAGTTGTAATTGTTTAATTTGATAATCTAATATGTATAGAAAACTAAATTAATCTTTAGAATATTAAAATACAGTTCCATAATGGGAGGTTTAACTACATGCAGCAAATAATCTTGTGGTCATTACTTATAGTGCCCTGGTTCACATTAATTTTTATCGGACAAACCAATTTACGAAGGTTTATGCCTGTAGCTTTGTTTGTAACAGTTATCAATACACTTATTTATCAAGCAGCATATTACTACAATTGGTGGAGAGAATCCGGGCTTTTTGGATGGGACAAGGTTGCAAATGTACCTTGGGTTTTCAGTGCATATTTAGTGATAACAATTTGGATTTTCAGGTTTACATATGGCAGGTTCTGGCTATATTTAGCTACTAACCTGATATTGGACGCATTATATATATGGGGATGGTATCCTATTCAACGAAGACTCGGAATGGCAACAGGCTGGTTGTCGGCCTTTACAACCTACCTTATAATGACAGGGGTAGCAATTTTGATTTATTTATATCAAAAATGGCAAGAAGGCGAATTATTTAATAAAAAGCATGGAGATTAATAATTTTTTACCTTAATATTTTTTTAGATACCATGACCGTTGTGGAACCAATGACAAGTTCTTTGAATACAGGTCAGCTATAGCCAATAGACAGGAAGATAGGTTTATCTTCCTGTCTATTGGCTTTCTGAAAAGTGGCCTTACTCCGCAATTGTAGACAATGAGAATCTCTCAATCTCACTCTTTCACCTAATTGCTATTATGCCGGTTCCTTTTAATTTACCCCAGAAGGATTCCATTGGAGCGTTATCATAGCAATTGCCTTTTCGGCTCATACTGCATATAATACCGTGCTTTTCAAGAAGCTTCTGGTATTCCTTGCTAGCATACTGGACGCCACGGTCTGAATGTACTAATAATCCCTTTGATGCTCTTGTTCTTCCAATAGCTTGTTTTAAATCAGATACTACAAGTTCTGTTTTCATACGGCTGTCCATCGACCAACCAATCAACTTCCGTCCATAAAGATCCATAACTCCTGCAAGATATAGCCAGCCTTCCTCAGTCCAGATATATGTAATATCACTTACCCATTTTTGATTTGATTTTTCTGCTGTAAAACACTGGTTTAATAGATTTTCTGCTACCGGAAGGTTGTGCTTAGAGTTTGTAGTTGCCTTGTACTTCTTGACTGTCTTTGAACGAATCCCGTTAGCTCGCATAATCCTTGCTACACGCCCTAAACTTACATTCTGATCATCAGGTAAATTCCTCTTAATCTGTGGTGCACCATAGATTTTATGACTGCCCTCATGAATCTGCTTGATAGTTTCAAGAAGCTTTTTGTTTTCTTGGCTGCGCCTGCTTTCAGGCCTATTCAAATATGCATAATATCCGCTTCTTGACACATTAAGGGCCTTACACATCTTTGCAATCCGAAATTTGAAGCGGTGTTCATGGATAAATCTTAACTTTGTTATTTCTGATTTTTCGCAAAGTAGGCCGCAGCTTTTTTAATATCTCATTCTCCTCTTTGAGATCTGCAAGCTCACGACGAAGCCTTCTAAGTTCTTCATCTTCAGGTTTCAAGTTGCCACTGCCAGGGAAGGCATTACTGTCATCCTGCTTATAATACTTTACCCAGTCTCTTACTGTAGAATAGTGGGTATCAAGTTCTTCAGCCATTTTACTAAATGCGACAGGACTTAATATCTTAATCCAACGGTATGGGTCTAATATGAGTAAATCTTCATCACCCGTTATAATGAAATCGGCATTTCCATAAACCGTTGCTTCCAGTATCATATTATCCTTTTCATCTCGACAGTCATTTATCCTTCCGTAGTTTGAAGGTACGATGGTTTTTAAGCTTAACAGGCTAATAAATTCGTCAAGCTCATGGGGATGAATATATTTACTAAACTTAGGACGTTGCAAAACGGTCTTTACTTCCTGTAATTGCTCATGGGACATGATAAGTGAATACTGCCCCGTAAATACGTCCCTGACAATCAGTTTTGCATTTTTTACTTCCGAGGAATGCACTCACAAATATATTTGTATCAACTACGACTTTATATTTTTCCATGGTTGTTGCTCCTGACTTCTTCAACCTCTTTTGTGATTTCATCCATTGAAATGGAGAACTTTTCAGCCCTTTCATTCACGGTATCAAGGAAGTCAAGCAGCTTGCCGTTGATTTCATCATTCATTTTCTTATATATTATCTTTTTCTCATCTGGGGTCAGCGTATCAATAAGCTCCATTACCTTCTGTACATTGCTTTCCATGGGTCAACATCACCTTTCACAATCTTGTTAATAGTATACCACTAATCAGGTAATTTAGCGATAAAGAAAACGCCAGCTTTACGCTGACGCCCTTTTATTTGCGATGTCTGTGACGATATCGTAAACTTTATTCGCAAACCTTTTTAGTGCAATATTTGACGGTTTGTTGAAAACTACGGTAAAGTTTTGATTTCCATTTCTGTATTTAGTGGTTGTATTAGCGTCTGCAGTCTGTTCGCTTAACCATATATCTATATCCATAACTATACTTTAAAAGCATTGCAAAGCAATATAACGGAATTTTAAAAAGATAAACGGAGTAATATAGGGAAATAAGCGCTATAATACTTCTGATTTCCACTTTAAAGGGCGATATATCCACCATAAATTGTTTACCGTTGGTATTAACTATAATAAAAAGATTGAAAGGCTTTAGGGAATAACCATCCATGAAAAGGTTCCTTCATAACTCTTGATAATAAAAACGGTGTCGGCTGACCTTGTAATGGTAAGACTTGTGAGTGAAATGAGCCAAGCTTGAATAATTAATTATGGAAACGTGGTACTAACAGTTAATGACCTTCATATTATGCAGTAGTAAATATTACATGATTTGAGGGATAATCTATGATAATAGATATGAAAGTCGGAGATGTAAATGGTGATATGATTCCAGATAGGGTGTACCTGACTGGAAATAAGGATCAAAACTCCTTCTATAAGGATTTCATGCTGGTCATTGATGACGGAAAATCCGGGTATAGATATTCCATACCGCTTTCACCCGATTATAACTACAGTGCAGCTCCATGGATTTTTCTCGGTGACTTCACCGGCGACAGGGTGGAGGATATTTTTATAAGCTTGCCCTTAGGAGGAGCCAGGGCTGTTTACTATTTGGTCTCCTTTTTAAATAACCGGGCTGTTTTTCTAATTGCTCCTGATAAATTTCCTGTAGACTATGATACGCTTTCAAAAACGCTGGGTTTTGATGTAATTTATAAGGATTTTTACAAGGTTGATATCACCAGCAAAACATTAAATCAAACTATTACTCTTGATGTAAGCGACAGGAAAGAAGTCTATGAGGGCGTGATATACAACAAGGACGGGACATTGATTAGGCCATATAACGGATTTGTTCTTTACTCGCCGTATCTTTATCCAATCAAAATTGATAGAAGTGTGCCATATAAACTGATGGCAATGGATGACATCGCAGGAATGTCACACGCAGACTCACTTGGTGAACTGGTATATTACTGGAGATATTCAGGCAGTCAGCAAACATGGATACTTGATCCGGAACAGGCGCAAGTGTTGATTGAGTAGTAAGAGTTTATATTTCAATATACTTTTATAAAGATATGACCTTATACTGGCGATATCTTATGTTAATCTGAATACACTGTAACAGGAGGTGATTCCATATGCCTTGGCAGCAAAAACTTCAGTTTTTAATAAACCAACCTGTAGGTGTGTCTCTAATGAACGGACAAGGTGTTTCAGGTATACTTTGCTACGTTGCCAACGGAGAAATATACTTACTTGAGTATTTATACCAATCCCAATTTGCAACAAAACATTATTCCTTTAGCCAGATTCGGGATATAAATCCATTTCCACCATGTCATAATGGGCCATGGGTCTATTAACTTCATCACAGTACTAAGTCATTTAAGAAGGAGTGTTCCAGGACACTCCTTCAATATTATCTTTTAATAAAACGTGAGGCTGTTTTTGTAAACCTTGTAAATCACGTATTTTCTAATTACTGTTCATAACGTAAATGGCACTAGTGGCATGAGTAATAGCCTATGTTTAGAAGTATTGGCTTATCTTCCTCCTTAGCCTTTTCAGAAGCTTAACTTACCCATGGACACCAGCCTGCCTTACAAAGCAGATTATTGATAGGATAACGTATGTAAGGCTAAAGTAGGACACAGAAATTAAGATTGACTTTCTATAAGGCTCGAGGGAGAGCTTCCTTGGGCATTATTTTTTAATGTTTTTATGATATGATATAACCATATTTGGCATTTACAGGATAATGCGAAGTTAAGAAAACTTGTATTAGCTTCTAAGGGATGTCTGCTTTGATTGACAGCCTTCCTAAATATTTTATACTAGTGCAACCAGTAGTAAAATTTGTTGTACATATAGTTAGAGGCTATAAACTATAAAAGGGGGTGGTTATGTGGAAGACAGTGAAATTGTACAGTTGTATTGGAATCGCATAGAAACTGCTATATTAGAAACATCATTGAAATATGGGAAGTACTGCAGGAAGATTGCTTTTAATATTCTTTCCAATGATGAAGATGCTGAAGAATGTGTAAATGATACATACCTTAAGGCATGGAACTCGATTCCACCGAATAAGCCTTTTGCTCTTTCATCCTACCTGGGAAAGATCACACGTAACTTATCTCTAAATAAATATAAGCAAAGCAATGCAAAAAAGCGTGGTAATGGTGAAGTGGCTCTTGCACTTGATGAACTACAGGAATGCATACCGGCTGTGGGTAGTATCGAGCAGGAACTGGAGAACGACATAATAGCTCAGGCAATTAACTGCTTTCTCTGGACACTTGAAAAGGTGGAATGCAATATCTATCTGCGACGATATTGGTATCTGGATTCGATTTCGGCGATATCTGAGCAGTATAAAATCAGTAAGAGCAAAGTAAAGTCTATGCTATACCGCACTCGTAAAAAAATGAGATGTTACCTTGAGAAAGAAGGGATTACATTATGAAAAATGAAAGACTGCTTGATATTATTGGAATGGTCGATGATAAACTAATTAGCAGAGCGGATGAAGATAATGTGGGAATAAAATCCCATCATAAATATAAATGGTCAAAATGGACTGTACTAGCTGCAAGTCTAACATTGATTTTTGTAGCAAGTCTAACTGCATTTGCTGCTTCTTCTGAATTTAGGGCACTTCTGGCTGAAGTACTTCATTTAAATAGAGAAGACACGCATTACATAGGACTCTCGGATAGTGATAATGGTGTAACCATGAGAGTTGTTTCTTCGCATGTATGTAATAACACAGCTGTTGTATTGTTCACCTTTAAGAAAGATAACGGTAAGGCATTTGGAAATGGTATAAATCCCAGTATTAATCTCTGTGATAAAAAAGGGAAAAACATTTTTGATTCTGGTATGGCTGGAGGTATTTATACAGAACTTTCAGAAGATCATAAAACTTTACTTTGCTTCTACACATGGAGCTTTCCAAGAGGTTTTTCCGAAAAGGCTGTCAGCCTAAAGGTTGATGAACTACGCTGCAACTGGTCCGAGATAGCAGGCAAGACGTGGCCTGATGAGCTTATTCGTGGTAATTGGTCTGTGGAATTCGAACTAATGGAAGATATAGATAACACGGTAACCATACTAAATTCCAATAAATCAAAAACTGTTGCAATGTGCGGTAAGACTCTGCAGATTGACAGTATCTCGATGACAGATATGCTCTTAATTGTCAATACTACTACTCTGAGTGATTCCGGTATGCCCGTTGACATTTTAAGTAATGTAAGTACAGCTAGCGGCTCATATTATGGAGTATATATCCAGCTAACTTATGCTGATGGAAGTGTGTCCGAACGAAAAGACTGCTCCCTTGATGAAAATGGAAACATAATCGCTTGGTTCCCTGAAACAATCCTAATGGATAAAGTTGAGAAGATACATGTTGGCGAACTAATTGTGAATATTGCAAAGTAGATTGTCTGCTGTGATTATATGAGTGATTGTCAATACAATACTTGATAGTCAAAAGCTTAACTTGCCCATGGATACCAGCCTGCCTTGCAAAGCAGATTATTGATAGGATAACGTATGTAAGGCTAAAGCAGGACACAGAAATTAAGATTGACTTTCTATAAGGCTCAGAGAACAATACCATTGAGCTTATTTTTTGAAAAATATATTAAAGATATTGATTTCAGAATTGACCTATAAATTGTAATAGGGCAGTGTAAGTCAAGACATTTTTAGGGATATCCTGTTATGATTGTAGCAGGAGGTGTACATACTATGGAATCATGGGAATCAGTACAACAAACGATAGAATTTATTGAAAAGAACTTATCTGAGGAAATTGGAGCTAAAAAATTGTCACAGATAGCAAATTTATCGCCCTTTTATTATCAGAGATTATTTAGACGTTTGGTAGGAAAACCCTTAATGGAGTATGTGAAGCTGCGCCGGTTGGCAAAAGCAGCTGAATCTTTAATTAATGGGAATGAGCGGATAATTGATGTTTGCTTGGCATTTGGCTTTGAAAATCATGAAACCTTTACACGTTCATTTAAGGAAGCCTATGGTTTAGCGCCTGATACTTACCGTAAGCAACCAAGACCCTTATCGCATTTTATCAAGCCGGACTTATCTATGAAATACCGATTGATAGATGAAAATGTACCATTGGTAGCTGATGGCATTATTCTGGAAGCGAGCCGCCGCAATTTACTTGAGTCTCGAGGTTTTGCAGGATTATTCATTGATACCGTATTTTCCAATAACCCAAGTATAGACTTCTTAGCGGAGTTATGGCAAAATTTTCACAGTAAAAAACGTAATATTGTCAATATAAAAGAAGGTGGAAAAGAAATAGGTGTTGGAAGTCCAAGTGAAATTGATGGCCAACTCCGGTATTTTGTAGGTGTAGAGACAGACGGTGCAAAAGTTCAGGATGAATTTGCCTATTTTGAAATGCCTATTGGGAACTATGTGATCTGTGCTTTTGAAGCAGAGGATTTAAACCTTCTTACGACAGATGCATTGGATAAAGCAGTTAAGTATATGTATGGTACTTGGCTTGTAAACAAAAAAATAAAGACAGACCCGTTCATGGTAGAGGTATATTCTGATACATTACAGGAAGAAGCTGCTATGGAACTATGGTTTAAAATAGCAAGTAACTAATTAAGGTGGATAAAATAATTATGTGGAGTGAGCTTTATAGCATAGATAATAAACCAACATTGGAAGGTATAAATGATTTTGTTAATAGTGAACTGTGGAAGGAGTTCTGTATATTTTTAGAAGATAATTACACTGTGCTACCCAGGATAGAATACAGTAAATGTTCGATTCAGAAAGGTTGGAACGTAAAGTATAAAAAGGCTAGTAAATCACTGTGTACTCTTTATCCTATGAAGGGCTATTTTATTATACTTATCGTCATTGGTGAAAAGGAGCAAATAGAGTCAGAATTGATTATGCCAACTTGTACAGTGTATGTTCAACAATTATTTCTTGAAACAGCGTCTGCGTTAGGTGGTAAATGGCTTATGATAGAAGTAAGAGATAGAGATGTTTTGGAAGATGTATTGAAGTTAATAAGAATTAGAGTAAATAAAAAGTAATTCTGTAAAAAAAGAAGTTTATTTATATAGAGTGTATAGAAAAGGATGAAAACATGAGAGCTGAAGATTAGAAGCAGGATTAGGAAAAAACCGTACAATTCATTCAGAAAGCGCAGAACGCTCCTCTGAGGTATTTATATGAAGAACAGATTTGTGCAAAGGCTTACCTAGCTATACCACACACTGTGGGAATACTATAAATTCAGGGAAGCATAAATACTTCCCTGATAAACCAATACCTGCCTTCATCATTGCCAGACATGCTGGCAGTAAGTTTAATCTATTATAGCCGGAATAATGAATTCCTTAATCAGTGTCCATCTATCACGGGGATTAATGATGAATCCTGATGCAATTACTACGACCAGGTCTTTTTCTGGAATACAACAAATAACATTACCGCCATCACCTCGTGCCATGCATGCAGAAGTTCCATCCTCTTCGTGCAACCACCAGAGATAGCCGTATTTGGCTATAGACCCGTCTATCAGTGTCTCGGAATGTGGAGCTGTAGACTCATCAATCCATCCCTCTGAAATAACCGGTTTGTTTTCCCAAAAACCGCGATTTATATACAGAAATCCGAAACGTGCCATATCACGGGGAATCAGTGTAAGTCCCCAGCCTCCTGTGGAGTTGCTGCCCGGGTCTTTGACCCATCCTTTGACGTTTTTGCCGAATAAATCCTCAAACCCGAACGAGTTCATTTCATAATCCGGAATTTCTTTTATGCCGATGTGCTTAAATAAGTGTTCATTGGCAAATTGACGGGCACTTTTTCCCGTACTGCGGGTGATTATGGCTGAAAGCAGATGAACTCCTGAGGTGGAATACTTAAAGGTTCCAATGCTTCCTTGTTGGCCCAGCATATCCAAAGTATACTTTATCCAGTCAGGTGACATACACATCTTGTCCAGCGGTTCGTTCCAGTCCTCATATGGGTAGGGAGCCGTCATGGTGAGAAGGTGGCGTATTGTGATTTCCTGTTTCTGTCTATCAGCATCGTTGGGAAAATATTCGGGGAAAAAATCCAGTACCTTCTGGTCTACACTATTAATATATCCTGAATCTATGGCTATACCTATGAGAGCAGATATTATACTTTTCGTTACTGATGTCACATGGTGGGTATCATCCGGGCTATAACCATTAAAATATTTTTCATAAGCAATATATCCGTTTCTCACAACAACAATACCATTTATATTGCTGTATTCGGATTTTAACTTGGTTTCAAGTCCCGAAAACTTCTCAGAGTCGATCCCCAGGGACGCTGGATCCGCGGTTTGCCATTCTGTAGTTGGCCAGTAGTTTCTTTTCATTATAAGTACCTCCTAAAAGACTTTTTTGTCTAGTATGACGAGCGATCTGGAAAATGTCTGGTTTTGTTACTATTTTTTCTTTACAGGAAAATACACTTCTGTAATAATATCATAAGGATGGGTGGCTTTATCGGGGTCAGTTATATACACTTCATATGGCGATTTCGTCATTTCATATCCTTCATTTTCTACCCATTCCTTCAGTCTGGCATAAATCGATGTCAATTCCGAATATGACCCCTTTAAAACGGACTTAGCACAAAGGCCCCCAGGCAAATCTCTCGTTCCCTTTACAGCCTCCTTTATCGGGATGGCAAACTCAGTATCATTGCCGGCAGGATTGTATTCAGTGCTGTGATAAATAGTCATTGGCTTACCGAGCAGGGTGAGTTTTTCAGTAGCAATTTTTTCATAAAGCATGTTGAAATACTTTCCATATCCTGCAGCATAGTCATCACTGCTCATCATCTGCCTTGTATAAAGGATATTTATTGACAGGGTTTCAAAAAGCTGTACTTCTATATTGTCGATGTATGACATAATTGGTATACCCTTCTCTAAGCTTAAAATATCATTACTCATTTGCTTAAGGATATATTCAAAAGCATCTAGCTTTTCCTGCATTTCCCTTCTCTTACGGTTGAGGGCAGAACAAAGCTTCTCTTCTGATTGATCCTCTTCCAGGTCCAGAATGGCTTTTATTTCCTCCAAAGAAAAATCATAGGATTTCAAACGGTTGATAAAGAGCATCTTTTTTAGCTGCTTGATGGAATAATATCTATAACCGTTTTCAGGATTAACTTCATCGGGATTAATCAATCCAATTTCAGCATAATATCGAAGGGTTTTTGTAGACACCTCGCATATTTTTGAGAATTCTCCAATCGATAGCAAGAGGCCACCTCCATCTTTCATGTATTTACGGACTAAAAGCTTTAAGTATCGATACTTTGTTAACTTCTACTATACACCTTACCCTAAGGGCAAAGTCAACTGCAAAAAAAATGGTGCTTCTTTAGTCAGATGCAAAGACGATCGTGGTAAACCTCGAGATTCCAGCAGAAGAAAAGAACCGGCTTGCCAAATAGATAGCCGATAAAATCAGCAATGTGAGACTGACGCAAGAGCAGAAATCAAAGTTGACTTTCTATAAGGCTCGGGAGATAATTCTCTTGAGTATTATTTTTGAATATCTCATATTTTGCAACTGGTAGTTGTCATACTTACCATCATTGCTTGGTAGAATTATTGTTTTTACTGTTGTATTCTTAAGTCGGGGTGATGAATATGAAATTTCAGGATAAATTACAATTGTTGAGAAAAGAAAAAGGTATTTCTCAAGAAAAGTTAGCAGAAAAAGTCGGAGTATCAAGACAAGCTGTTGCAAAATGGGAGGCGGGCCAATCATATCCAGATATAGGAAACCTAATTGTCCTGAGCGATTTATTCAGAATAAGTATTGATAAACTTATAAAAGATTATGGTGACGAAAACTGTTCAGGTGAGAATTCTAAACACCAACATTTTTTTGATGAAAATGTAATAGAATTCTTATGTCGTGCAAAAAAAGCAACTTATGCAGGTAAAGGAGCAGAAACTATCCCTTCAAGACCTAATTCCCACGACTTGCAATACATAGAGAAGGATTTAAAGTATATTGATACATACTTGGGGAGTGAAAAATTTGCCGGAGAAGAAGCATTGTGGCTTAATGATAAACCATTTTGGTCAATGAACTATATTGGACGTATTGTTAATGAAGGCTTCTCAGGAGATTTTTTAAAGGAGTGTCTATTATTAGTACCAAAAGAATATCCATATCGTGGGCCACTAGTACACCAAAATGGAGATTTTAGGTATCATTGCGTAATAAATGGGGAATTTGAGTGGTTTACTGGTTATGAAGAAATATTCTGTGGTGGCACTAAAGTTTATGAGTGTGTTTTCCACGGTGGTTCAGTAAAATAAAGTAAAAAAATAATTCTGCTCATTTTCAACTCTGTTATCAGTGTGTAGTAATAACTCATTTTAGTTATCTTCCCCAAATATCCTTGCATATTACTCAATGGCACACTCCTCTGACATGCTTAATTATAGTGTTTTCTTGTGAGAAGTATTTGCAGAAGAAATCAGACAAGGGATAAGCTATTCCGTATACATCTTCAGATATGGATATTTTGAGAGGAGATTTGTATGTATAGAAATAATAATTTTAAAAGACCTGTAATAAAGTTTTTCATGCTAACGTATTTGATTTTCTGGGTACTTTTTATATTAACAGGTGGGATAATAATGCTGAATGGTCCAAAACTCATTCAAAATATTATGCCGATAATTTGTTCGTGGTCACCAAGCTTTGCTTTTTTAGTATTATACAAAAGGCTATATCCTGATTTGGCACTTAGAGAATTTTTGAAAGAGCAATTTTTTTCAGCGGTAAAAATTCCGGTATTAGTTGCTATAGCTTTTATTTACATAATCATATTTTTAGCTAATATATTTTCTTATTCAATTATGACTAATATCCCAATTTCTTCAGTTGTAACAGCATCATCAACTGTTATCATACTTGGCTTTTTCAATCAACTGATAAGAGGACCGTTGGGTGAAGAGTTAGGTTGGAGGGGTTATGCATTAAATGAATTACAGAAAAGGTTTTCGCCTGTGTTTTCTGCTGTTATAATTGGAGCGGTTTGGGGATTCTGGCATACACCATTATGGTTTGTAGCATCAGGGTATTCAGGGGATAAGCTAATCCAATATATTGCTCTGTTTATGGTATGTATTATTTCAACATCAATTATTATAACTGCTTTTTACAATTTAAATAGAAATCTTCTGATACCTATTATTATTCACCAGTTATTTAATTTTTTCATTTCAATTATTAAGCTGGATACACTTCAGATTTTTTATTTCATAGCTCCAGTATATTTAGTTTTCGCAGTTTTATTGGTAATTGTTAACCCCAAAAAGGTTTTGCACGGAATGAGGAAATAAAGACATGCAATTCAATAACAGTGTTTTCCGCCACGGGCAGCTTACGGATAAATGCACGGGCCTGATAAAATATACCAATATATATTTTATATATTTTTTGGTAAAACATTATGTCAAATGATATAATGTTTATTATAATTGAATAACAGGGGGTAAATGCAGATGAAATTTATTAAAAGCATGTCCATTAGAATCAGACTGATTATTATTCTAGTTGTAGCCATTACCCTGACAAGCGGCAGTATAACCGCTGTTTTGATCTTAAGGCAAAGTAAAAGCATGGAAAGCCAGATGTATATTGATGCGTCAAATATTGCAAAAGTATATCAGGTAGCATTGCAAAACATAGCACAAAATTCCAATAGTTTTGAAGATGTCCAAAAACTGACGGAAACCATTGGGAATTCTATGGGTATTTCATATGCAGTTTTAATGAGTTCAGAATATAAGGGGTTGGCAGACAGTAACCCGGCTGATATCGGGAAGAATTATGCCGACGATCCAGCGACTGTTAAGACAGTGAAAGACAGGGAAATAAGCAAAAGCTTCTGGACAAATGTAAAAGGTATAAGGATACTAGACTATCAGACACCTGTGGATTTGACAATAGATGGTAAACGTATAGCTTCAATAGACATCGGGTTATCATTGGACACGCTGAACAAGTCAATTGAAAAGTCTGCAAAAGAGAGTATTTTATACCTGCTTGGATTCATAATATTATTTTCAATTGCCACAAGCATTCCATTGACAGTATTGATAATAAAACCTGTGAAATCCGGTGAGAAAATCTCAATGGCAATAGCAGAAGGTGATCTGACGGCTACGGCAAAAGTATATTTTGCAGATGAAATCGGTAGAATGGTCGAATCCATGATAATAGCTAAAGACAAGCTTAAAGGTATGATAGGGCAGATACAAGTTTCATCAAAGCAGGTTACATCATCCAGTGAGCAGCTGGATTCAGCAATTAGTGAAGTGAATGTTGGTATTGAGAATATCACCAGAGGAATAGATAATATGACCCAGGAGTTCAGTGCAAATGCTGAGTCTGTAAAGCAAACCACGCAAGCAGTTGTTATGATTGCAAAAAATTCTCAGAAAGCAGCTGAAGCATCCTCAAATGTCGCTGAATACACTCAGATTGTAAGAAAGTCAGCTGTTAACGGCAAGGAATCTGTTGAAGATATTGTAAAAATTATTAATGATATATCTGAATCTTCAAAAGACGTTCAGAATGTAATTAAAGAACTGGAGACTTCCACTGTTAAAATCAGCCATATCGTAAAGGTTATATCACAGATATCCGAGCAGACAAATCTTCTAGCCCTCAATGCGGCTATAGAAGCTGCAAGAGCGGGGGAACAGGGCAAAGGTTTTGCTGTGGTTGCAGAGGAGGTAAGAAAACTTGCGGAGCAGAGCAGGGAATCCTTGAAAGATATAGTTGAACTCACAAATGATATCATAGGTAAAACAGGTAATGTTGTCACCGTTGTTTCTGCAACGGAACAAAAGGTACAGGATAGCGTCAGAAAGGCGGATACAACAAAGCGCAATATTGATGAAATAATTACAAGTATCCATAATGTAATAGAAAAAATATCAGAGATTTCATCTATTGTTAAGGAACAAGCAGCAGAAATGGGGGAAATGAGCACCTCCATGGACAGGATAAACGAGTCGGCCAACAAAGGCTCGGAAACAGCGCAGGAAATGAGTGCAAATATACAGGAACAGGTAAGCATACTTGAGGAGATAGGTACAACAACTCACGAAATGAAAGCGATGGCAGAGCAGCTCAACAAGCTAACCTCACAGTTCAGGCTATAGGAAGAAAATCTGTAAGCGTATCGTCTTATATTTTGCAACAAGTTGTGACATTTATATTACAGCAAATTGGGGGAAGAAGCATGTATTTGGAAACTGACAGATTAATATTAAGAAAATTTATTTGTGATGACTGGAAGGACCTGCACGAATACCTATCTAACGAAGCAGTAGTAAAATATGAACCATATGATGTTTTTACAGAGGAAGCGTGCAGGCAAGAAGCAGAGAACCGCTCACAAAACGATGCTTTTTGGGCCGTTTGCCTGAAAGAAAACAATAAATTAATAGGAAACGTATATTTTCAGCAGCAAGAGCCTAAAGAATTTCTGACATGGGAGATTGGATATGTTTTTAATCCTTCGTACTATGGAAAAGGTTATGCCACAGAAAGCTGCAGAAAAATAATTGATTATGCGTTTGAGCAGCTGAATGCACGTAGGATTGTAGCTATGTGTAATCCTGAAAACATACCTTCGTGGAAGCTGCTGGAAAGGCTGGAAATGCGGAGAGAAGGGCATCTGAGGGAAAACATATACTTTAAATGTGACAGTCAGGGGAACCCAATCTGGCTTGATACATTTGAATACGCTATATTAGCGGAGGAATGGTTTGGTTTTAATAAAAACGTATAGGTATGCCTATCGGGCATGAGATTTAGACGCAAGAGGCTCTGTATTCCATGATACGGAGCCTCTTGCAGTCCAGGGAAGTTCGACGCTTTAGGAACACCATTTTTTTTGATTGTTTACCGGTAAAGTTTTGTGCGATAGTGAAGGTTTTTCGGACAATATTCGGCTGCTATACTGCTTTTTTAACCTGCAAAGGGATCTAAAGCTTTATTTCATGTATTAATTCTATAAATGCCTTTAACGGTGCGGAAATCCATTTGTTTCTATGATATAGTACCTGGGTTAGTATTTCAAAATCAGGTCCTTTCCAGTTCAGTTTTACCAAACGTTGCTGAAAACACTCTTCCTCTACTGCAACTAAAGGCAATAGAGTAATACCCAGGCCGCTTATAGCCAACTGCTTGATTGCCTGCACATTTCCGGTCTCAATAATTGAATGAGGTCTTATGGAGTATCGGGTCAGCATATTCTCAAAAAGTGCCCTATAACCGCAGCCGGCTTCTGTCAGGATAAATGATTGATTATTCAAATCTTTGGGGTATACACTACCTGCCCGGGCAAGAGGATGCTCGGGCGAAGACAGGATTACCATCGGTTCAGGAAATTGGATTTCTGTAACAAACTCCTCCTGATCTATTTTTTTCTCAAGAAAAAATGCAATGTCTAAAGTATTTTCCTTTAAACTGCGGAGAAACTCATTGCAATTACCAAATCTTAATGCAATCTCAACATTGGGATATCGTGAGCGGTATTCTTTAAGTAATTTTGGCAGCCGCATTACACATAGTGATTCAACTGCTCCAATAGATAGAGTTCCATTAGGTTCATTTGAATTATCCATAACATTTTTTGCCTCATTTGAAAGCTTAACTATTTGTTCGGCAAATGGAAGCAACTTCTTGCCGTCAGGTGTTAATGTAATATTTTGCCCTAACCGGTCAAACAACTTTACTCCGAACTCTTTCTCCAGTAATTGAATTTGTGTGGTTACGGTTGATTGAGCATAATTCAGTTTTTGTGCAGTCAGTGTAAAACTTTGTAATCTGGCTATAGATAAAAAAGTTTTTAGTTGTTTTATATCCAATAATTAAACCTCCACATATCAATAATTTCGAATGTTTACTTCGAAATTATCAATTTTACTGTTCGCTATTCATATGATATCATACTATCAAACAGCAATAAATACCAGAACTTAATGATTTGATTAATTAATACAGAAGAATATAGGATAATTATTAAGGAGAGTGTAAAAATGGTTGATAAAGTAGATTTAAGAGCAAGTGCAAACAGCATTTCTGAGTTATTTAAATATCTCAAAGTAGGACATTTGAATGACCATATGCTAAATATTGTTGTAGCAAAAGACAGGACACTTGATTTTCATATCCACGAAGAATCAGATGAAATGTTTTACATAATTGATGGAAAAATGCAGATGGAATTTGACGATAGTATTGTTGATTTAGCCACAGGAGATTTTATTATTGTTCCAAAAGGCAAACGTCACCGACCGGTTTGCAAGACACTGGTAAAGTGTTTGCTGATTGAAAAGGCAGGAATTTTATCTAAAGCCAATACTGGTGGAACTTATACGGAGTAATCATTGAACCGGTAAAAGCATAATTCATCTTTAGTGGAAATGCAAACCATTCTGGGGTTGCAGGGAGTATGGACTGTTAATACATGTATTCTGTAGGAGGTCGGTATACAATGTCATTGAATATAGAAGAATTGGAAGAATTAATACCAAACTGTTGTGAAATTGGGTTTGCAGACATAGGGAAAAACTATACCGAATGCATACATAAACAAAGCAACTTTATGTAAATTTTAGCATAAACTAATAAAAGAGGATGATTTGTTGAAAATCCGGCTTAATTGCAGTTTATTGAGGGAACTGTATTCATAATAGGGGGGGAATCAATGGCTGATTCTGATTACTGTGATATACCGGCACTTTACTGGACTAAAGACACCCAGATAGGAAAAGTGACAATTACTACAGAACCGACCCCGCTAAGGGTAGGTGCAGAAAATCTGCCCAAAAGAAGGCAGCTATGGGTGGTAAATGACGCAGCCACTTATTTATACCACTCTACTGATCCGGAATTCACTATTGAAAGCGGAAAATATATATTCAATGTACCTGCTGAAGTTATTGTGTATGATTTGAATCCTAATGAAGATTTGACTGTTTATGCCAGAACAAAAGAGTATCCTGTAACTATAAGAGTATTTGAGGTGGTTTAGTATGGCGATTACCAGTTATCAATTCAGAGGGCAGCCGTATTGGCTTGGCTTTGTTTTTGCCGGTCAAGCATTTACTGTTTCGTACAGAACCATGATTCCTGCTGGGGAAAGCCTAAATATCCAGATATCGACAGGTAAAGACACTATTACACACATAACCAACAGGACTGTTGTAAGTCAAGGGGAGCAACTTGGCATAAAGCTGATAAAAAGTCCGGGATTTGTCCCAGGAAGTAAAAGGATACCGGTGATAAACCTTGATGGCAGATCGGGAATACAAGCTGCTACAAATTTTTATACAGATGCTTCAAATATTTATGGGGGAACAGTGCTGGAAGAAAGTATGATTCCACGCTTTGCTTTTGCACAGGGAGGAGCTCCTGTAGAATCCGCACTGTTTGAAAGAATTCTTCAATACAATACGGATTACATCCTGTCGATAACAAATGAGGGTTTTTATCCTACAGGAGTTTCTGTAAACATAGCGTTTTATGAGTCAGGAAACTAGACGATAATGCAAGAATGGGAAAAATAATATGAAGGTGGATTTGAAAATCCTACCTTCATATTTATGGAAACAGGATTGTGCGGTTTTATACCTCCAAATTAATTGTTCCTTCTTCGGCAGGTATGATAAACTCAATAGCGCTACCCTGGATTTTTGACTCTATAGGTGAACCGTTAAAGCAAACTTTAGTGAAATTACTGTCATTATAAACGACTTTAAAGGTCTTATAACTTCCAGCATATCCTTTATGAGGTTTTTCTATCTTAATAACTGTGCTGTCACCAGCATGCTGGGTAAATCTATAATGGTTGTATTTGCCAGCTCTGTATCCGTAACTCTCACCGTCATCCTCATAATGGCAGTAACTGCTGTCTCCGGGGTAGATATCAAGGGTAAGCTCATCTATTTTCTTTTCACCTACATAGTTTTGAGGCGGATAATTCGGAATAACAGCGCCCGCTTTTATGTAGATAGGGCAGACATCCAGAGGAGCATCCCTGAGTATTGCACGTCCGCCTTCTATGGATTCCTTTGTCCAGTAATCGTACCATGTACCTTCAGGAAGGTACAGTGACCTGTATCTCTTTCCCTGTTCTACTACCGGAGCTACAAGTATGCTCCTGCCAAACAGGAATTGATCATTAATTTCATGGACATTTGAATCCTGAGAGTAATGAAGTACCAATGGCCTCATCGGGGGTAAGCCGGTATTTTCACATTCCCACATAAGGTCATACAGGTAAGGAAGCAGTTTATATCTTAATTTTATATATTTTCTGTTTATACATAGTGTTTTTTTGTCAAATGCCCATGGTTCCTGGTCTCTTGTGCCGATAGCCGTATGATTTCTGAAGAGTGTACTGAAGCATCCTACCTGCACCCATCTTGATAAGAGCTCTGCACTGGTATCGGAGAAGAAACCGCCAACATCACAACCACAGAAAGCCTGTCCGCTTAATCCGAGATTCAAAAGCATGGGAATGGATAAGCGAAGATGTTCCCAGGTACTCTGATTGTCACCGGTCCATACTGTGGAATACTTGTGTGTACCGGCATAGCAGGCCCTGGTAATAACAAAAGGACGTTTGCCCGTATGCTTTTTTATTCCCTCAAATGTTGCTTTAGACATAAGATGCCCGTATACATTATGAATCTCTTTATGATTTGTCGGCCTTCCGTCATTTTTGAAGCTTACGTCATCAGGTAAAGGACCTTTAAAGCTTGCAGGTTCATTCATATCATTCCAGATGCCTGATACTCCTGAATCAATCATAATCTTTTGATTCTCTGCCCACCAATCTCTCACCCTGCTGTCAGAAAAATCAGGATATACTGAATCTCCTGGCCAAACTGCATTTACATAAGGTATCCCATCCGGGTCAGTAGCAAAGAAATCATTCTTTAACCCTTCATCATACACTGAATATCCTTTGTCCTTTTTAATACCCGGGTCAATGATGGTAACAATTTTTATTCCGTCTCTTTTCAGCGCTTCCGTAGTTTTCCTGGGGTCGGGAAATCTTTCATTATCCCATGTAAATACCCTGTAGCCGTCCATATAGTCGACATCAAGGTGTATTACATCCAAAGGGATGTCATTTTCCCTGAATCCTTTGGCTATCTCCATAACCCTGGATTCCGGAGCATAAGACCACCTGGATTGATGATATCCCAGAGTCCACATTTGGGGAAGAGGAACAACGCCGGTCAATTTTGTATAATTTGAAATAATCTGGTCTATTTCAGGCCCTGCAATAAAGTAGTAATCAAGATTTCCTTCATCAGCCCCAAAGTAAAAATACTCACTGTTTTCCTTGCCCAAATCAAAATATGACTTGAAAGTATTATCAAAAAATATACCGAAAGCGGATTTCTCTCTAAGTGTTATAAAGAAAGGTATACTTTTGTAAAGGGATTTGTGGGTTTCAACATGAGGTTCGGGGACATCTGAGTTCCACATCTCGTATTCATGGCCCTTTTTGTTGAAATTTCCGGTTTTATCACCCAGACCATAGAATTTTTCGTCGCCAAACAGTTTTTTTATTATTTCAATTTCATGTTTTCCGCTATTTTTTAGAGCAGCATGTCCCTCCGCCTCAGCTATGCTTACATTTCCACGTCTGGTAAAGGGAGCTCTTTCGCCTCTGTAATCCTCGCATAAAAGCAAGCCGCTTTTATCATAGAAATCGACCGCAAAGTTGTCAAAAACCTTTACAGTTAAATCATCTGTCGTTATCTGTATGAATCCGCTTCCGTCCACTGCCTTAAAGTCACACTTTTCTGTGACAGGAGACTCTACGGCTCTTGAGTAGTGGTCGTCATACCTTAACGGTGAAAACACATTTATTATTGCTGAGCTGACAACTTCAATCCTGCCTTCATTTTTTTCAAAGCGTATATATACTTTATTGCCTTTTACTTCAAAATCTAAAATTCTGCCAAACATAAATACCTCCTGAAATACTAGATTAATAGCTTTATATTATTTGATTCTATATTTAAAGTAGAAATAAATCATCAATATTATTTAGATGTTTATAAGTGTTTTTTACATTGCCTGGATAATATACAAAATGTTAAAATTAATATGGGTTTTCTAGGTTTCAAATACTGAGAGGATACGATCATATGAATCATACAATACTGGACGCAAATGGAAGATTTCTTCTAAGCATGGAAAATTATTGCCTCACACCCTCCTATAGAGGGAATATACACAGCCACCACTATCTTGAAATATCATATATCAAAGAAGGCAAAGGGAAATACCAAATAGATGATAAGGTATATGACATCAAGCAAGGCGACATTTTCTTGTTTAATAATATAGAAAAGCATGTATTGGTTGTTGAACCACCGGAAAGGCTTACTAACCTGGTTATTCATTTTGAGCCAAGGTTCATATGGTCACAGACAGACAATTCTTTTGATTCACGGTATTTGCAGGTTTTCTACAACAGGAACAGGAATTTCTCAAACCGTCTGGAAAGAAGCAGTCCTGCAGCAGAAAAGATATCCAATCTGTTTATAGAGATAGACGAAGAGTTTAATAATTCTCAGCATGGACATGAACTGATGATTAAAGTACGGCTGCTGAACATACTTGTGCTCATCTCCAGATGCTATGCATGCATACAGGAGGATTCAAACTGCAAACAGGCTATAGGGTATGGATTGGCGTGTATAAATAAGGTTCTTGACTATATAGACACAAATATCGACAAACAGATCAGTCTTGAAGAGCTGGCAAATATAGCGCATATGAATCCATCATATTTTTCCACATTTTTCAAGAAATACAACGGTATAAATCCATTGAGGTATGTTAAAAGTAAAAGGATAGAAAAAGCTGTAGAATATCTAAAGTTCAGCGATAAAACCATAACGGAAATAGGCAGTCTTTGCGGCTTCAATAACATGACCAGCTTCTATAACGCTTTTAGGGAAGTTACAGCTACATCACCGACAGAATACAGACAGAAATAATTATTGACCATCAGTCAAAAAAAGCATATAATATATTTGACTGATGGTCAAAACTTTTTGTGGAGATTAATATGACCGGACCAACAAATAAATCAAAAGAACGTAAACATGAAATACTAAAAGCTGCACAGGAGCTTTTTAATACAAGGGGCTTTCAAGATACGTCGGTTAATGACATTATGAAGAAAGTCGGAGTAGCAAAAGGTGTGTTTTATTACTATTTCAAGACAAAAGACCAGGTGCTTGACACGTTGGTTTCCGAGAACATAATGGAAATAGCGGAAGCCATGGAAGAAATAGTACAGAAGTCTGATATAGATGCATTACAAAAGCTGAAGTTTATGCTGGCCGAAGAATTTAAAGCCAGTATGAAGAGCGATAGTCCGGATAACCATTTACATAATATAAAGAACGTAGATATGCACCAGCGGGTAATGGTTGCTATGGTTGAAATACTTGCGCCGATAATAGCAAGGGTTGTTGACCAAGGTATAAAAGAAGGAATATTTAAGACTGAGTACTCTTTGGAAGTATGTGAGATAGTTATATCAGGTATTCATTTCATAACTGATCTGGGCATTTTCCAGTGGGATAGGGAGCAGTATTTAAAAAGGGTCAGGGCATCGGAAGAATTGATAGAAAAGGCATTGGGCATAAAACAGGGCAGTTTTGCTTTCCTATCGGATTTACTAAAAGATACTCCAGATAGAATAAACGGTATAAAATCAACAGAGGTGGATTTAGATGAAACATAGACGTATTTTTTTGTCTGTTGTATCAGTAATTATGCTAGGCGTCATTTCAATTTTGACGATTATAAACATATACGGTAAGTCTGCGAAAAAGAGCAGCGGCTGTTCCGGGGGCGGATGTATGGGCTGCAACGGCTGCGGAAGCCAGGGTCAGATCAACAGTACTTACTACAAAAACAAACAGGAACAGCTTCTGGATACATTGGAGGGAAGGCAGAAGATATTTAGAAGTGAATTACTTAAATCCCATACAGAAAAAGAAATCACTGAAATATCTAAAGAAACTACAGAAGAATTTATAAAGCTTATTCCCCAGCTGCCGTATATCGGAGGAGATGATAATGTTTTGACAGAAGATATTGAACTGGCAGCAATGGTTTTGGCATTCTACAGGGTAGAAAAAAAACTGGGAAGATCTGTGGAAGAGGTCGGAGGCATAATATATAACGCCATAAAGGGTGAGATGTCAAAGTATCCGAAATGGCTGCTGAGATTAAGCGGGAGAAAATACTTTACTGCTACATACATTGAGAAACTAAAAAAAGATACTGAAGAATCGCAGAAAAAGTTATATAGTGGAGATTGGCTAACAACTTTTGTCCCGGGCGACGGAAAACAGTTTGATTATGGATATAACCACACAGAATGCGGTATTTTGAAGTTCTTTCGTGAACAGGATGCGGAAGAGCTTACACCATTCTTGTGCAAACTGGACTATGTCTATAGTGACAGTCTCGATGAGGGGCTAGTAAGAACATCTACCTTGGCTGAAGGCGGCAAGTATTGCGATTTCCGTTTAAAGAGGGTTGAGAATGACAGTCTTGATATGTTAGTTGCAGGCACAGCAGGGATGATTATAGTAAGTATTGCCCTAACATTCTTATTTATTGTCAGAAAAATCCTCATAAATAGGAAGCGTTCAATAAGCGGCTTATCTTCTTAGAAGTATTCCCGATTATGAGGTGCAAATTTTTTGTGAATAAGCCTAAAGTTATCAGCTTATTGCCCCATAAAACTCGAACATTAACTCAGCTTCTACATTAAAGGATACCTGACTGTATATTTCTTTCCACTGTACTGATTTCCAATATTTATTATGCTTTACCCTTATCATTTCACTGAAGCCTAAAGGGTCTGAACCGGTTTTTTGGATTTTTTCCAATAGCTTTGTGCAGTCCTCCTTTATAGATAATGCAACGGCTTTCTCCAGCTTTCTCTTGGATTCCAAATCGTCCAGGTTATGTTCTTCATCATACTCATCAAGTGAAGCTTTCAAATTCAGCTTTATAACTATTTTAGGAATGCCGTTTTCTATATCTATTTTAACTTTTCTTTTAATTTTCTTAAGTAATATTGCAGCGCCTTTTTTGATTTTATTCGGATTTTCCTGAGTATCCTGTTCTTTGTATATATACTGGACTTTTCTTTTTGTAGCCATTAGCGCATGAAGCAGACCGGTTTCAGCTTCATCCAATTCCCCAACCATTCTATCACCACTGAAAAGAGCGGAGCCTGCAGCTTGGACTTCTTTCTTACTGTAACGGAAAAGGGGAGTTACAGGATCTGTAGTTTTTGCATTTTGACATATTAGAAAATCATATACTCTTGTTTCCGGTATGAAAGAGTTTTGGCGCGTATTTTCCAGCAAATCATTGATATAGAGGGCGGGTCTTGGCTTGTCCTTGAAATCTGCACTGAATTCCATCATTTCTTTCGGGCTGCCGTCTACTACGATAACATTTGCCAGTAATGGGTTTTCGGGGCTGCGCATGAAAATTTCCAGTAACTCGTCTGTTCCGCGTTCTGCCAGTTCCCTCGAAAAATAAATATGCTGAGTTTTTCCACCTTCTATATTTCTCCCGGAAACACGGCGTAAGGTTTCTCTGGACTCTCTCAAAAGGTTTTTTGAAGTAGAGAGAATTTCAACTTTCTTTTCTATATCGGGAGCGACAACAGGAACAGAAACTGTATAAAGCAATTTTTTTTCTTTATCAAGTTCCAAGCCCATTTGAAGTATAAAGCCTATATCCTCATATATTTTCTGATCCCAGCAACCGGTTTGAAACAGAAGAAAAATACACAAAGCTATGATAGTAATTTTTTTAGCAAGGTATCTCAACGAGAGTTCACTCCTTTCTTTCTTATAAATGAGAGTACCAGACATAGAATAAGGAATGCCGTTACTCCTATGCCTGCAAAATTAATAGCCTCAAGGAAGAGGAATGATTCATTGATATCACGTGGGATTCTGCTTAATGAAACAAGAACTACAAAGAAAATTATCAAAAAGGGCTTTGACCTTTTTATATTGAATACCTTTTGCAGGCTGTAGAATGCAGCAAACATGTAAGCTCTCATTGAGCATCCCATGGCTACAAACCACAAAGCAACTATATAAAGATCCACTCTCTCAAGTATCGGCGCATTATATACCCTGGCCAGATTGAAAAGGGGAATAGTAAATATCTTCACAAGATTTTCTCCGAATAAAGAGGTAGTAGCGACAACAATTATAGAAAGGAACAGCATACTGAACACGCTGGCAAAAATATGCCATTTCATCGTCTTATTTTTGTCAGTGATTTCAGGGAAGAAAAATACAACCAGCTCCAGTCCTATATATGCAAAGAAACTTGTTTTTATACTGTACAGAATAGGCATTAACCCTGCTTCACCCACAGGCATAAGGTAGGAAATTTTAAGCTCACTGCTGATTAAAACAACATAAGTGACAGCTACTACATAAGA
Organism: Clostridia bacterium; assembly: GCA_026414765.1. Lineage (NCBI taxonomy): Bacteria > Bacillati > Bacillota > Clostridia > Clostridia bacterium. Next base: position 79,683 of record JAOAIJ010000052.1, read on the forward strand.
TAAAACTGAAATGTATTTAAACCTGATAACTGTTTTCAATCCCTGCCATACCAGATAAACAGAGGGCAGTAATACAAATGCGGCAAGCATGCCGGGTGGCGTCATAGGAAGCAGAGTCAGCCTTAAGAAAAGTGAGAAAACCCTGACACCGGCGGCTGCAGCTGCTAATAAATACAACACCAGCAGTATGTTGAAAGCAGTACCTATTACCTTCCCGAATATAAACCTGTTTATTTCATATATTGATTTGTCAGAATATCTTTTCAGAAGTACGACAAAAAGCATACTTAATATGATTGCCAGTATACCTGTAACCGATACAGATATCCAGCCGTCGTGTCCCACATCTTTCGCCAGTATCGATGGGAGAGTGGTAATGCCTACACCTGTTTGCGCTATGAATGTAAAGAGTGCCATCTGCCTCGATGTAACCTTATTTATTCCTCTCATCGTTTCTGCTCCTGATATTATTTTTGGTTCTGGCACTATTAGGTCGCTTTCTGAGTACCTTAAGGGGCATTCTTAAGACCGAATCCTTGAAATCTCTGGTATTGAGTGGGGAGAAAGGTTGAAAATACGGCTGACCAAGCGATTCCATAGTAATCATATGAGCAAATGTCAGCGCAGTACATACTACAATGCCAATAATGCCAAAAACAGAGGATGCCAGAATGAATAGAAACCGCAGTATACGTATTGCCATTGCCATATCATAGGTTGGGATAACATAGGATGCAACTGCAGTAGCTGCTACTATTACAATGAGCAGGTCACTTACTATCCCAGCCTGGACTGCTGCTTCTCCGATTATCAGACCGGCAACTACACTTATTGCAGTGCCTATATATGAAGGCAGACGTATTGATGCCTCCCGTACCATTTCTACTGTCGCTTCCAGAATCAGAACTTCAATTATGGGGGGGAAAGGTACTCTCGATCTGGATTCGGCCAGGGGTACAAGCAGGTGAAGGGGGACTGCATAGTAGTGGAAAGAGGTAACTGCAATATACAGTGACGGAAGCAATAAAGTTATAACAAGTGCTGCAATTCTGAGCAGACGGATGAAAGACCCATGGGTCCACAAGGTGCTGAAATCATCAAGAGCCTGAAAAAATGATATAAAGCTTACAGGAGCTATAAGGACTACCGGAGTTCCTTCCTGCAGTATCACTAGCCTCCCTTCAAGGAGAGCAGCCATTGCTCTATCCGGTCTCTCGGTTGCAATAAACTGGGGAAACAGTGAGTTAGGGTGTGATGTTATTATCTGCTCGATGTAGCCTATAGCAGAAAGACCGTCGATTTTAATACTGCTTAGTTTTTTATATAGGCTGTTTATGATATCCTCATTTGCTAAACCCTCCATATATGAGATAACAACCTGCTGGTTTGTTTGAAGACCCAGGGATAAAGTTTTATACTTCAGTTTGCTGTTTTTAATTTTCCTTCTGAGTATGGAAAGGTTGGTATCAAGAACTTCTACAAAGCCCTCATGCGGACCGCGGACATTTTTTTCCGTAATAGGCTCATCAATACTTCGTTTTTCAATATCCGACAGCATGCATGAAACTGCAAAGGGCAGAGCATTGCATATAAAAACTGAGTTTCCCGACAAAATGCTGTCTACTACTTCTGACGGGTCATATATTAGATTTAGTTCAGCACATGGTATGTTATTAATGGCAATTCCGGCAGATAACTGGTCAAAGCTCATGGCGATAATGGGACTGATGAAATCCCTTTGAATCAGGTCTTTGTCGGTAAGGCCTCTGATGTATATAAAATAAGCCTCATGTTTATTATCTATATATACCTTTTTACGTATAATATCAGGGCAATTTTCAAGTTTTTCATTTATTATTTGAAAGTTAAGACTTCCGGTTGTGTTTTCACTATTATCTTTTTTTCTGCTCAAATTGATCACCCAAAAGAGATTGTTGCCATCTTAAGCACTATATATACGAAAAATGTAAGTGAGTGGTCTAAAAGATAAGTATCCTTTACTTTCCCAAAAACAAAAAACAAGCAGGCAGGGTGCCCGCTTGTTTAGTAAATCAAAAGTTATTTATTCAGTTTTAGTTTGATGGTATTCCAGTAGTTTGAGTTTTCCAGTCCAAGCCGCCATATGCCTACACCTTTCAGGTCCTTTGAATTTACAAGGTCAAGCTTGTAGGATATAGTTTCACCATCTTCAAACCAGACTGTGTGTACTATGCCATTTACGGTATATGTAAAGTATTTTGATTTTGTAGCATTGTCCAGGTAGATTGTTGACCCATATTGGTTTGCAAGATTGATACATCCGTTTATTGAGTATGACTTTGTGGTGCCGTTGGCCCAGTCGTATCCGTATGCCGCCAGACCAAGCACGATTTTTTCTTTTGGTACCACTGTCAGCGCATAATCAACCACGCTTGTTACCCAGCTGATGGAAGCTACCGCCCCTGGAGTTCCTCCGGGATAATGTTCGTCATAGGCCATTATCATAAGATAATCGGAATACATTGCCAGAGATTTATAGTCAAAGGCGTAAGTCCATGATGCATTTGGTGAATCATAGGTTTTGGCCTGGACTGCTACCGACACGCCATATCCCAGGGGCTTCAGTGTACTGTAAATTTCGCTCATCAGGGCAGTAAAGTTGTTTCTGCAGGATGCGGGAATATTTTCTATGTCGATATCGACACCCTTATAATTATAGGTCTTCAGTATATTAAGTATATTATTTTTAAGATTTTGCCTGTTTTCATAGCTGTCAAGGAGCTGCTTTGCTATGTTTGCATCAAAATTGTTGCTGACCATGAGCTTCGGCCTGATACCGTTTTTGTTCGCATAATCTATTTGGTCGGCCGGAGCTGTTCCTGTAAGCGTTCCAAGGCCGTCTACAGAATAGGTTGCAGTTGCTATCTCATTCAGAACACTTGTATTGGCTACCATTGAATTATAAGAACCCACATCGGTTGACCAGTATTTTACGGTATAGCCCAATACTGTTTTCGAGATGTTTGTTACATTTAAAAATGACTCAGGACTCCAGTTGCCTGCTATGTCAGAGGAACGGGCATATATTGTGTTATTCGAACTGAGCAGTAAGGGAGCACTATAATCCGTCCATGTACCGCTTGCTCCCAATCTATATTGCTTTACAGATGCATCTGTACCAAAAGCGATTGTAACGGTTACAGGCTGATCGGTCGGTGATGTGGTTGATATGTGGACGGTGGGTGCTTCAGGAGCAACAGTGTCTATATTGCCAACTGTATAGGTTGTTTCGGATGTCCAGTTTCCTGCACTGTCTGAAGCTTTTGCATATATAGTATCATTGAAATTTAGTATCAGGGGTGCATTGTAGTCAGACCATATTCCGGAGGTTCCGGTTTTGTACAACATAACAATCGAATCTGCACTATAACTGATAGAAACGGTAACATTCTGGTTTGTAAACGCAGTTGTAGATGCAAGGAAAGTTGGGGCATCAGGCGCTGTTTTGTCAATATTATCAACTGTAAAGCTTACTTCCTGGCTCCAGTTACCGGCACTGTCAGCAGCCCTTGCATATAATGTTCCGTTAGAGCTCATAATTACAGGAACACTATATGCAAGCCAGATCTCTGAATTATCTGTCTTATATTGTCTTTCAACTGAATCTGCACTGTAATTTATGTTTATAATGACATCCTGATTTGTCAATCCGGAAGTGGATGCTATAAATTCAGGCGATGCAGGGGGGATGCTATCTGTATTTGAAACAAAATAATTTACTTCAGGAGTCCAGTTTCCTGCATCATCACAAGCTTTTGCAAAAATGATATCACTTGAGCTTATTGCTAAAGGTGCTGTGTAATCAGTCCATAAACCTTCATTCCCAACTTTATACAGCTTAATAAGTGAATCGCTGCTAAAATCAATTGTGACTGTTGTACTACCATTTGAGAGGTATGTATCTGAAATACTGAAGATTGGATTTTCTGGTGCTGTCTTATCTATGTTTGATACAACCAGAACACCTTCAACCGACCAATTGCCGGCAGCATCCCGGGCTTTTGCGTATATTTCCGTATTTGAGCTCACTGTTATAGGAATCGAATAACCAGTCCATACACCTGAAATGCCCACTCTATATTGCTTTACACTGGCATCGGCAGGGTAGGTGACAGTTATTTTTACATCCTGGTTTGTTTTACTGGTCGTATCAGGTGTCAATATTGGTGCAGCAGGTGCAGTTTTATCTATATTTGATACTGATACACCTCCTAATGCAGACCAGTAACCGGAACTATTCTGATACCGGGCGTAAACGTATGCATTTGATGTTAAGACCACAGGGGCGGTATATGTAGTCCAAATTCCGGCTGACCCTAGTTTGTATTGCTTGAGTACTGCACTTGACGGGTAATAAACTGTAACAGTGACATTGCCGTTGGTTGGTGTCATAGGGGTATACGAAAGGGTCGGAGCAGGCGGGTTGGTTGTTGAATTGGAAGGTTTTGCTGAGATAGTGCTTACCGAGTTGAATGACAAAATGCAAATAACAAGCATTATTGCCAGGTATCTTACACTTTTTTTCATATTGTTTTCCCCTTTTCATTATTAAATTTTTGGTTTTAAGAAAATTGACAGTGCTGCAGAGCTGCAAGAAGAAAATCCTGGGAACACATTGATTGTTTGTAAATTAGGATAATATTATGTTAACAACTAAATGATTATGTGTCAATCAAATGAGGTAGATATCAGGCCCTAATTGATATAGGACAAAAGGATCATCTGTTATGTAACCTAGTTTAATTTTTATGATGCTTCTTCAGTGATTTTGTTGCATAAGCCTAAAATATAAGGGGAAAATATGTGCAATAAAACAGGAGGTGATTCTATGGCACAAAGTTTAGCTTTGCATGAAACTATGGAAATACACGAGCTTTTGAACTTTAAAACAGTAAGTATGACAAAATCAAAAATGCTTCAGGGAATAGTGCTTGACAGGGATCTGAAAGCACTGCTGGAAAAGCATGTGCAGCAATCCACGGCAGCAGTAAATACCCTGCAGGACATATTGGCAAAAACTCAACTGCACTAACTGGAGGTAACGGAACTGATGAATTATGAAAAAAAAGCTATTAATGAAGTGAAAAGACGTGGAAATAACGATTATCTTGAGATAGAAAACTCGGAAGGTATGCCTGGTCTTGTGGATTCAACAGTAGCCCTGGATTTTCTGTTAGCAGTAAAAAGCGGAATAAGAAATTGTGCTATAGCGATATCAGAGACGGCAAGCACAGAAGTAAGATCCGCTTTGCGAAGAATTCTGGATGGAGAAATTGATCTGCATATAGAGCTGTCGGAGCTGATGATGAGCAAAGGGTGGCTGTACCCTTATGAGATGAATAGACAGTTCCGGATAGATGAGATATCGACACAGACTGCGCTTCAAATTGCCAGCCTGAAGCTCTTTCCCGGAGATACGGACAGACTTGGTACATTTGCTACACCCAAAAGCTAAAACAGGAGGTTTTGAAAATGAAAGCCGTAACATATCAAGGCATTAAAGACGTGAAGGTTATGGAAGTCGAATATCCTCAAATCCATAAACCGGACGACATAATAATCAGGCTGACAACTACAGCCATATGCGGATCGGATCTGCATCTGATTCACGGGATGATTCCTAATCTCCCTGAAAACTACATAATTGGCCATGAACCGATGGGGGTTGTAGAAGAAACCGGACCGGAGGTAACGAAAGTCAAAAAAGGGGACAGGGTCATTATCCCTTTCAACGTCAGCTGTGGCGAATGTTATTATTGCAAACACGATCTGACAAGTCAATGCGATAACTCAAATCCCCATGGGGAAAGCGGAGGTTATTTCGGCTATTCCGAAACCTTTGGAGGATATCCCGGAGGACAGGCTGAGTTCATGAGGGTACCATTTGCCAATTTTACCCCATTCCGCATCCCGGATGACTGTGAACTGGAAGATGAGAAATTGGTACTCTTATCGGATATCATACCTACTGCTTACTGGAGTGTGGAAAATGCCGGTGTAAAAAATGGCGATACAGTCATAATCCTGGGATGCGGGCCTGTAGGACTGCTTGCACAGAAGTTTGCCTGGCTTAATGGTGCAAAAAGGGTTATAGCAGTTGATTATGTGGATTACCGTCTTGAGCATGCAAAAAGAACCAATGGGGTTGAGATAGTGAATTTTGAGCAGGAGAAAAACATAGGAGAGCATTTAAAAGAAATTACACAGGGTGGAGCTGATATTGTCATTGACTGTGTGGGTATGGATGGAAAAATGACACCACTTGAATATCTGGCTACCGGTATAAAACTACATGGTGGAGCGATGGGAGCATTAGTTACAGCTACACAGGCAGTGCGAAAGGGTGGAACTATACAGGTTACAGGTGCATATGGCGCAAGGTATAATGCCTTTCCGCTCGGAGATATATTCAACCGTAATATTGACCTGAGAACAGGACAAGCACCGGTTATACCTTATATGCCGCGTCTTTATGGTTTGCTTGCTGAAGGAAAGGTTGATCCAAGTGATGTCATAACTCATAAACTGCCTTTAGAACAGGCAGAAAAGGGGTATGAGGTATTTGATACAAAAACCGACGGGTGTATAAAGGTTATACTTAAACCGTGGGTACACTAACCTGCAATAAAGAAAAACCCTGTCTTAATAAAAAGCTTGTGGTTTATCACCATGGGCTTTTTTTGACTTTTTCTTGCTCATGTAAAGACTGCCGTCATTCTGGTATTCTGCATAAAAAACTTCGTTAACAGAGCTGATTCTGGCTTGTTTCAACTGCAAATCCAGCCACTCTTCACTGAGGTTGTGCTCTTTAAGGTTTTTAGAAACCAGTTTCCCATCTACTATTATTTCCGTAGGTACATTATTCCTGTTATTGGTTTGCAAATTCATATCTTGTTTAGTAATGGACTCCAAATGAGGTTTTTTCAGTACGCTAAGCTGACCGTTAGGTTCCAGTATGGCATAATCGACATCTTTTATTGAATAGACATTGTTTATACGGAGCATCATGGTCAGATCATCCATGTTTAGCCTTTGCGAGGATAATTCTTTCTGCATGATAACTCCTTTCTTAATCACTATTGCAGGTTCTCCGTCGAGGAAGGTTCTGGCTTTGGAAGACTTAAGGCTGATCAGCTCTACTATAAATGTCATTACAGCCCATACTATTAGTCCTGTTACGCCGTCAACAAGTTTTATATCCCTGTGAACTACCATATCACCTGCTATATTCCCCATAGCAATACCTGTTATATATGTAAATATAGTTAGCTGGCCCAGTTGCTTTTTTCCAAGTAAACGGGTCAGGATTAAAAGTATTGTAAATCCGATTGCTGTTCTTAAAGATGTCTCAAAAACAGTTAACATATTCACTCCTGATTTTTTTGATCCTGAGTACTATTATTTAAATAAAAACAGGAAATTATGTAGGATAATTCAGTTGCTTTGGTGTTGAAGCAAAAAAAATACTATATTTGCTGAACATGACGTGTTTATGTAATGGACAACTCATATCCATTCTTTTCATCATATGCCTAAATTTAATTCGCTGTAAAATCAATTGTAAGAATTAATAGTGCAATATTGAAGTAAAATAAGTTTACTGTAATGGTACATATTAATTGTATTGCATAAAAAATCTGATAAGGGAGAAAAGATACTATGAAAAGAATTTTTATCAAGTTAATAGGTGTACTGACCGCCGTATGTCTATTTGTGCTTTCATTTGCAGGCTGCAGCATATCGGATAAAATGGTGCTTCTCGATGCTATGGAGAAGATGATGGCTATAAAATCTATGGAAAGCGAAAGTAATATTTCAGTCCGCGTAGATATCGAAGGCATTCCAAAAGAACAAAGGCAGGGAATGGAAGACTTTTTGCAGGCAATTGGAAACATGAATATGAAAATAAATCAAAGGGTATGGGAAAATGAAAGCGGTACAATATCCGAATCCGGAATTGATGCGGCAATATCGGCAGGTACATCGGCCTTCAGCAGTTCCGTCTGGACTAAAGCTGATATTTCCGGACAAATACCCGAGATAAAACAAATAATGAAAATCCCTGAAGACTTATCAGAATTGCTCCCCCCAGATTATTCAGGCAAAAGATACATGGTTATTGACCAGAGTGAGATGCAGGATAATGGAGGACTGGATGCTGCAGAGTATAGAAATATGCTTGAAGCGGTAAATAAATTTCAGCCAAGGCTTATAGACTTCATGAAGGAATATGCAAAAGATTTTGATCCGGATTTTGCGGTAATCTCAGGTAAAGGTAAACAAATCGTGAACGGCCGCGAATTGGATGTCTATGAATTGAGACTTAATGATGATTCTTTCAAAAGGTTGATGAGGTACTCAGTTGATAATCTTTCAAAAAGCGAAAACTTCAAGGTCATTTTAAAGGAGTTTGCCGGAGTAGTAGTACCGGCAGCCGGTGGGACTGAAGCCGGGGTAGAAATGGATCAGGCTTTTGATAGATTCAGAAATGGATCGTCAAGCTTCAGACAGGATTTGTATAAGGTGCTTAATGCACTGGATAAGGTGAGGCTGCTTGGCGACAGAGGGATTACTGTAAACATAGGGGTTGATGAAAATGGATATATACTCAACCAAAATGGGTATGCCGATTTTATCATCGATATGAAAGCGATAGAGGCTGCTCTCTCAGATATAACAGGCACAGCTGAAGAGGAGCCGGGTGACGGGGTACAGGTTTCAGGTCTCGTGCCGACGGATATTACTGTATCTTTCAGTATTGATTTCAACACTGAAATTAAAAATATTAATAAAGGCTTACGGGTAGATTTTCCGGTACTTACTGAAAATAATTCATTCAGCTTTAATGAGTTGATGTCCGGATTTGCCCCTGACCCGGATTTTCCAGGAGAGATTCCTGAAGAATCTGTCGGAATCATAATTGATAACGAATGGTCAGATATTACACCAGTAATGATGGGTGAACTTGCCTTGGTCCCTGTAGACGAAATTTCCCATGAGCTGGGGGCACAGTACAGGAGTGAAAGTGAAAACGTATATGTCACCAAAGCAGGGAAAACAATTGTGTTTAAAGCAGGTGACATAAATGCGGATATAAACGGTAAAACCTTAGAAATGGAGTTTCCTGTAATTACAGTTGGCGAGCAGACCTTTGTTCCTTTAGACTTTATTGCAGAGAATCTGGGTGCTGAAGTCTCCTATAATGAATTTGGAAATATAGTTATCAAAACAGAATAAGAAGCTTGCATCAGATTGCAAGTATTTGCAGAAGCCGGTTAATAACCGGCTTTTATGTTTCCTGAATCAAATGGCATATAAGTAATTATCCATATTGTAACTGTCATAAATTTGGTCATGTATGTAAAAAATAACTCCGGGTGAAGAATATGTTTAAAAAATCAAAGGAGAGTATAGATAAAAACAGTGAGCCGGTACAGCATGAAAAGGGCGCTTCAGATAAGAAGCCTGAAACGGAAAGCATACCAATGTCAATCGATGCTGTAAAGGCTGAACTAAAGCAAACATTTGCATTATGCAGTGATTTTGTAATGCGTGAAATTGTTTTTGGTAAGAGCAAGACTAGGATAATCATTACATTTATAGATGGTTTTGTTGACAAACAAATTTTGGATCAAAGTGTCATGAGTCCTGTACTTGGCTTTAACGGGGATATCGGAAAATCTGTACTCAATACCTTGAAAGAAGAGGTTATAGCAAACTGCGCCCTGTCTGAGCTGAATACCTTTAGTGATGCAGTAGACAATATTTGTATAGGTGAGGCAGTTGTTTTCATCGACGGTGGGAGCAAGGCTTTCAAAATAGGTGTAAAATCTCCGGAAAAAAGAGCAGTTGAACAACCGGATACAGAGGTGTCAATAAAGGGTCCAAGAGAAGGTTTTACCGAGAATTTAAGAACCAATACCATCCTTCTTCGCAGGAAAATTAAAAATGCTGATTTTAAAATTGAATCAATGAAAATAGGAAAAGTAACAAAAACCGAGGTGGCAATATGCTATATAGGAGGAATCGCAAAGGAGGAAATAGTTAACGAAGTAAAAAACAGGATCAGTAAAATAGAACGTGACTCACTTATAGGTTCAGGATATATAGAGCAGCACATAGAAGATGGGATGGCACCTTTCTTTCCGATGGTGGGTAACAGTGAGAAACCTGACAAGGTTACAGGAAAGTTACTGGAGGGCAGGGTAGCGGTTATTGTGGACGGAACACCTACCGTACTTACCGTCCCGTTTCTATTTATTGAAACAATTCAGACATCTGAAGATTATTTCGGAGAATACTATTTTACTTCCTTTATAAGGATATTGAGACTTGCAGCCTTGTTTGTTTCCACATACCTCCCAGCACTATATGTTGCATTGACAGCGTTTCATCATACGGTAATCCCTTTTAAACTGATACTGACTATGGCAGCCTCCAGGGAAGGGATTCCTTTTTCCTCATTTACAGAAGCAATACTTATGACAATAACTTTTGAAATTCTCCGTGAAGCAGGTGTACGGATGCCAAGAGCAATAGGACAGGCGGTAAGTATAGTGGGAGCTATAGTGCTGGGGGATGCTGCCATATCGGCAGGAATTGCATCGGCACCTATAGTTATTGTTGTTTCGCTGACCGGTATCTGCAGCTTTATCAATCCGCCTTTAATGAAACCGGTTGTAGTACTTAGGATAATGCTGCTTATAGCCTCAAATTTCCTGGGACTATTCGGTATTGGAATTTTGAGTATTGGAGTACTTATATATCTGTGTAAAAAGAGATCTTTTGGAATTCCATACCTTACTCCTTTTTCTCCGCTTCATACTGATGACTTGAAGGATGCTTTAATTGTAGTACCTGTCTGGGCAATGATAACAAGGCCTAAAGCACTTAGTCAGAGTGGGAACTTGATTAGAAGCAAGGGAAAGGCATTTTCCAGAAAGGAAGAAAAGAAATGAACGGAAGGCTATTTGTTCTACTGCTATTGATATGCTTATTAGCTACCAGTACAGGCTGCTGGAATAATACTGACTTAACTGAAATTGCTATTTGCACGGCTTTGGGAATAGATAGGACATTAGATGATAAAATAATGGTTTCCGTTCAGATTGTCAAACCTTCAGCAGCCAGATCCTCAGGAAAAGAAGGTGGAGGTGGGACAGAAGGCGGAAAAGACAAATCTTTTGTTGTAGTCAGTAATACTGCTGATACTGTCTTTGGCGCCCTACGTGAAATGCTCAACAGACTGAATAAAAAGATTTTTTATAATTCCACCCAGGTTATCGTAATAGGGGAAGAAGCAGCAGAGAGTGGTATTAATGAATATTTGGACTTTTTTGAGAGGGATCATGAAAGCCAGTATAAGGCTGACGTTGTTGTTGCTAAAGGTATTACTGCCAAAAAGATATTGGAGCAGGAGTACGATTTGGCGAACGTGCCTGGCGCATATATTTCTGATACGCTTAAAAACACTTCTGAACGTGGAATGGTAAAAAGAACGCTTCTCATAGATGCAGTTAAAGAGATTTCAAGTGAGCAGAAACAGCTTGCTCTCGGGACTATATTAAAAGTGGGTGATACCACAGAAACCAACGGGACAGCAGTATTCAAAAAGGGGAACATGGTTGGCTGGCTTGGCAGGTTTGATACGAGAGGGTATTTGTTCGCCACAGGCAGGGTCGAGAGCACTATTCTGGAACTTCCGTCTTTATCCGGAGCAGGAAAATATGTCGGTATTGAACTTATACGCTCAAATAGTAAGATGAATCTCCGATGGAAAAATGGAACCCCAGGTTTTGTTGTAAAAATAGAGGCTCAGGGTAACATAGGAGAACAGCATGCTAACGACGGCTTGAAAGAACAAAATATCCTTGAAAAGCTTATACCTCTATGTAATGAAAAAATTAAGAGTGAAGTTATGAGTGCTGTCTCAAAATGCCGGAATCAGTTTAAAAGCGATATTTTCGGATTTGGTGAAGCGTTATATAAAAATAACCCTAATTATTGGAATGCAGTACAAAAAAACTGGAACGAAGCCGGTTTTTTAGAAGCGGAGATTATTGTAGAAGTAGACACAAAGTTATTCAGAAGCGGGTTACTTAAGGAAACTGTAGAAAGCAGGTAGCTTAATATGATAATATTCATTTTTTTTATATTCCTGATAGTACTGCTGGATTTTAAAATCCTTAAAAAGGCAAATCCAAAAGGAAGAATTATAGGCACATATGCTTTCCTGATGGCTGCAAGTTTGCTTTTGGGTATTTTGCTAACGTTAGGAAAAAGACCCGTAAGCCCGGCAGAGGTTATAGAATCCATAGTACGGATAATGGGGGGCGGTTAAGTGACTGGAGGAAAGGATGTAAAGATATCCAATATACAATTAGGACTGCTTCTTGTAGGTTTTTTTTACGGCAGTACCGCTTTAATGAATCCTGCCGGTAGTGCAGGCAGGGAATCATGGATAGCTGTCATATTGGGTTGGGCTTTAGGGCTGATGTTAATAATCATGTATGTGAAGATAGCACAACTAAACCCAGGTAAGACTCTCATCGAAATGTTGCGGATAAATTTCGGAAATGTAATAGGTAGTATGGTCTCTGCATTATATATATGGTATTTCATACATCTGGCGTCTCTTGTAACAAGAAACTTTGGAGAATTTATGACAACTACCAGCTATACTGAAACACCAATGAGTGTAATTGTGGTTCTTTTTGTTGCCTTGACTGTATATGTAGTCAGAAGCGGGTTGGAAGTACTGGGAAGGGTCAGTGAAGTTGTAGTTTGGGCTATACCCGTTATTATATTTATTGCATCTGCAGCACTGTGGACCATTCATGATTTCTCAGTCTTAATTCCTTTGTTCGAAAAGGGCATAAAACCTGTTCTAAGTGCAGGTTTTGCCTTATCAACCTTTCCTTTCGGAGAAGCAGTTGCATTTATGATGGTGTTTCCATACCTGAATAAAAAGGAATATATGTTTAAAACTGCAATTTTATCAGCTACAGCAATAGGTTTTTTGTTCTTAGTTTCAGTTTCAAGGGATTTAGTAATTTTAGGGCCTAAATTGATGACGGAAATCAATTACTCTCCTGATATTGTTACAAAACTTGTCCCCGGGGTGAGTGTTGAACCATTTCTGGATATAAACCTGCTGATAGGAGGCGGCATTAAAGTTTCAATTTGCCTGTATGCAGCAGTAAAGGGAACTGCTGAACTTTTGAAGTTTGAAAACTATAGACCTTTGGTTACCGCTTTTGGTGCTTTTTTTATTGTATTGTCATTCTGGCTTTATACGAATGCGTTGGAAATGATGACTTGGGCAAAAGATATCTGGCCTTATTACTCTTTGCCGTTTCAGTACTTAATTCCGGCTATACTGCTGATAACTTCATATATTAGAAGCAAGAAGAGCATAAAATAAAAACCCGGTATGCCAGAATAAACTTCAATAATACAGAATAATCAGGTATGCCTGTGATTAACTGATGCTTTTGCTCCAGATGATGTCAAAGAGCTGCTGTCTTTATCGATGAAACCAGAAGAATACCTGCCATAACAAATACCATTCCTATGAAGTGCGAAAAAAATTTTCTCAAAGCAGCATATTGAATGCGTAGTACAGTATAAAAAGCCACTGCTTATAGCCAACGTCAGGCAGATCAAAATTCCTGAGTTCCACCAATGAAACAGGAAGGGACATATCACAATACATTCTTGTCTGAAAGCTAGCGCAACGCTTTAATTTGTTGTGCTTTACGCTGGTTTTAGGTTATTATGAAATTGCTTAATATTATCAGTCAAAGAGTGGTTTATAATAAACCACAATTATTGAATTTTCATGGTACCAGTTTCGAGGTGATAGCATGTTATGGCTCAATATAGACAAGAATTCGAAAACTCCTATGTTAAGTCAGGTATACGGACAGATAGAGAAGCGTACTTTGAACGGAGAAATAGAAGAAGGGATAAGGAGAATACGGGATGTTTTTCTTGACCACTGAAATATAAAAACCCGGGTTGTGTGGTACTTTATACGGTCTTGATTTTGTGTAAAAATATTATTGGGTGGTGAGAGGGCATGTTTTCGGAAATAACTATTGATAAGAAAAAGACTGTTTATGTACAGCTTAAAGAATATATCAGACAAATGATAATAAAAGGTATATTGAAAAGCGGCCAGAAGCTTCCGTCGACAAGGGAACTGGCTGACATTCTAAGTATCAGCAGAAATACTGCTATTACTGCATATAAGTGCCTTGAGGATGAAGGGTTTATTTATACAGAAAAAGCTAAAGGCGCTTTTGTTCAAAATATAAGCATAACCTGCACTGAAGCATTTAAATTGGCATGGAAGGGAAGAATCACAGAACAAGCCAGACTTGCTGAAGAGCTTGATCTGATGAAGCATGGGGTAAGCTGGGAAAAAGGTATGATATCTTTTACAAGCATCGCTCCAGATGAAAAACTTTTTAATGCAAATGAGTTTAAAAGAGCCTTTTTAGACAGGTTTTCCGTTGAGGGCGAAAAACTGTTGAATTACGGTTATGCAAGAGGCTACAAACCTCTTGTACAATACCTGATGAAGTATATGGAAGGTAAGGGGGTAGATGTGGAAGGGAAAGACCTCATAATCGTCAATGGATTTACCGAAGGGTTTGATCTGATGCTGACAGCCCTGTGCAGTGGAAGAGGACGAATAATCTGTGAGAATCCTACTCACAATACCGCAATTAAAATAATGAAACTACATGGGCTGGATATAGCTGGGGTCGATATGGAGGATGACGGTATAAACTTAACCCAGCTGAAAGAAAAATTGTCAGGCGGAAAGGCTGATTTGATTTACACAATACCTTCATATCACAATCCTACAGGGATTGTGACATCTCCCGAAAAAAGAGTTGAATTAATAAAAATTTCAAAGGAATATGAGGTTCCGGTAATAGAGGACGGGTTCAATGAAGAACTGAGGTATTCAGGATCACACATCACACCGCTGATTTCATGTTGTGGAAAGGGAAATAGTGTAGTGTATGTAGGAAGCTTCTCAAAAGTGTTGTTTCCAGGTATCAGAACAGGTTGGATTTTTGGAGACATAGAACTGATAAATTACATTGAAAGTTTGAAAAGGAGCCGGAACATACATACTTCAACTATTGATCAGGCAGTGTTGTTTCAATACTTTCTGGAGGGAAATTTCGGAAGATACATCAAAAAGGCCAAAAGGGTTTACAAACATAAATTCGAACTGGCAAAGGCATGTGCTGAAGAGTATATTACATACAAGAAAGCCCTTGGAGTAGGAGGACTTCACATTTTTCTGGAACTTGAACAGCGTATAGACGCCAGAGAAGTACTGGCAAGATGTTATGAAAAAGGAGTTGTATTTACTCCAGGTGATATTTTCTATACGGACAACAAGGGTGCAAACACTTTAAGGCTAGGTTTTTCGAGAGTTGAAGATGATGAGATCCGAAAGGGCTTTAAAATCATTGGAGAGGTGGTGGCAGAATTATGAAGATAGGTGTAATAATAGGTGGTACTTCAACAGAAAGAGAAGTTTCTCTTATGACAGGAAAAGAAATGGCAAAAAATCTCGATAAAGAGAAGTACGAAGTTTATCCTATAATAATCAATGATAAGAAAGAATTGGTAGAAAAAGCCGGGAAAATTGATTTTGCACTCTTGGCATTACATGGGAAATTCGGGGAGGATGGCACTGTTCAAGGCACACTTGATACTATTGGTATCCCATATTCAGGCAGTGGAATACTATCAAGCGCCATATGTATGGACAAGGATATTTCAAAGAGACTTATGAGGTTTGCAGGTATAAGCACTCCTGAATGGTTTTTGATAAAAAGTAAGGAAGAACTGGAAATTATGCAATTAGAGAAGCTGGGATATCCTCTGGCAGCAAAGCCGAATTCGGGAGGCTCGAGCATAGGGATGCATGTGGTAAAGAACCGTGATGAATTATTGATGGCAGTCGATCAGATTCTGAATATGGATCATGAAGTGATACTTGAAAAGTACATTGAAGGAGATGAGATTACCTGCGCTATATTGAACGGGAGAGCGCTTCCCATACTGGCCATAAAGCCTAAGGCCTGTTTTTTTGACTATGTATCCAAATACACTGACGGAGGCGCGGAAGAGTATGTTGTGAAACTTGATGAAGGCCTCAGTGAAAAAGTAAACAATATGGCAGAACGATGTTTTGATATCCTTAAATGCAGGGTTTATGCGAGAGTAGATATGATTATCAAAGAAGGGGAACCATATGTACTTGAGGTGAATACACTTCCTGGTATGACAAAGAACAGTCTTTTCCCAAAGAGTGCAGGTGCGGAAGGAATTTCGTTCGACAGACTTCTGGATATTATTATTGAGTATTCGATGAATGAAAAGGTAAATTAATCTAATTGCTATATAAATATTATGTTATTAATAAAAGTTGATTGGTGGGAGCTTGTTTTAGTTACAAGCTCTTTTATGTTAATATGCATGTGTCTGCCATTTTAGAGTTAAAATGTGGTATTTGACGAATACATTTTGTATTGGAATTGAAAAAATTATGTTAATTTATCGATTGCAATATTGTTAACTAATCTTAGAAAAACTATAATATATATAAATAATATTTAGTGTACATAATAACAGACAGCTTTTATGCACTAAAATTCTCATACAGGGGGAAGTCAGCTATGAAGTGGTTTTATAATTTACGTCTTGTAGTAAAAATATCAATTCTCTCTTCAGTATTTATATTATTTATACTTGTTTTGGGAGTAATGGGTATAGGGGCAGTATCCAGGGAGAATGACAACCTCAAATCCTTAAATAACGGCCGTCTGCTTCCAATGTATGATTTGAGTGAAGCAAAATCTCATTTGATGGAAATTCGTCTTGCTGTACTGACACATGTTTTGAATGATGATGCCGGCATAAAAAAGCAGCAGGAAGAATTCATAGCAAAAAATGATCAGGAATATCTGGAACATATCAAGGTGTATAAAGCTACTTACCTGGTAGACGCTGAGAGAAACGGCCTGAATACATTGGAGAATGCTTATGAAAGCTATAGCTCTGTAAGAGAAAATGTACTTAAGTTTAGCACGGAAGGCAAAAAGGAGGAATCTCTCAAATTAGCCAATAGCGAAGGAATAGCAGCTTTTGTAAAAGCAGTCAAGGTATTGGACGAGCTGATAAATACACAAATTACGGAAGCAGAAAAACTTTATACAGCCAGTGAGGAAGAATATGACAACATAATGAGAGGTTTTCCAACTATTATTAGTATATGCCTGATAATGGGCATAGCCTTGTCCTTTATAACCTTAAAAGCGATAGTAGGACCTGTCAGGAAGGTTACCAGGAGGCTTGATGAAATAGCACACAACGGGGGAGACTTAACTCAGAGGATAGGAATAGACAGTAAGGATGAGATCGGGCAATTGAGCAAATCATTTGATCAATTTGTCGGAAGCCTCCAATTCATAATAAGGGATGTTTCATTATCTGCAAAAACCATGCTGGAATCAAGCAAACAGCTTTCATATGCTTCGGGAGAAAGCAATAAGGCTATGGAACAAATTGCACAGGTAGTAAACAATATAGCAGGGGGGACTTCCGACAATGTAGCTGTCACTGAAGAGACTACGGCAAGTCTCACTGAAGCAGCAAGATTCTCTGAGTCTACGGCGTTAATAAGTAAAAAAACAAATGAGAACAGTATAAAAGTTATGGAAGCTGCTGAGGCAGGTGCACAGCAGGTAAGTGAAATTGCCGTTTCCATGAAAGATATTGCTGGATCGTCAAAAGAGGTTGCTGCTGTAATTAATAACCTGAATCATTCATCAATAAAGATAGGTGAGATTGTTCAACTGATAAACAATATTGCAGGGCAGACAAACCTTCTGGCATTAAATGCAGCTATAGAGGCTGCCAGGGCAGGGGATGCAGGAAAAGGGTTTAATGTAGTAGCTGAAGAGATACGAAAACTTGCCGATGAAAGCAGCAGGGCAGCTAAAGATATCGTAGAGCTGATCAAGGAAAACAGGATTGAATCGGAAAACGCAGTCGAAACAGTAAATGAAGTTGACAAGATGGTTGGTGTATGTGCGGAAAAAGCTTACGAAGTAAAAGCGAATATTGACAACATTATTAACAATATAAAAAATGTTACTAAGCAAATTGGTGAGATAAACAGGGATGTTGAAAAGCAGGCGATAATCACCGAGGAAATAACCAAAGCTATGGGAAATATAGCTTCAAATGCAAATGATATGGCAGCAGGAACGGAAGAAATGAGTGCGAGCATAGAAGAACAGGTAGGTACTATGGAAGAGTTGGAAGCCACGGCTCATCAGCTCTCTGAGGTTGCAGACAAGCTGAATAAAATAACCTCAGGATTTAAAGCCTGATATATCTGGCAAAGACTTTTAAAAGTGCGGAGTGTATGGGAAATACTATACATTCCGCACTTTTCTACTTGCCCTGTTTTTACCGCATGGATATAATAGGTTTAATGATATTTTTAGTTAATATACATATGATTAAAGAAAAGAATTTTCAGAGAGGAAGGTATCAAATGAAGGAGATAATTAATACGAATAAGGCCCCGGCTGCTATAGGTCCCTATTCACAGGCTGTAAAAGTCGGCAATGTTGTCTATACCTCAGGCGCAATTCCGGCGGATGCTGTGACAGGTCAGATAGTCGGAAGTGGAATTACAGAGCAGACAGAACAGGTTTTAAAAAACCTGACAGAAGTTTTGAAGGCCGCAGGCGCAAGTTTGAACAATGTTGTCAAAACAACGGTGTTTATTAAGAATATGAATGATTTTGCGGCAATGAATGAAGTGTACGGAAGGTTTTTTACCGGGAAATATCCTGCCAGGTCTACCGTTGAAGTTGCAAGGCTTCCGAAGGATGTACTGGTGGAAATAGAGTGTATTGCGATAATATAGTATGTTGATTTTTGCTAGGTATTAAAGTAAAATAGCTATATTGTAATCCGATTGGTTAGTATATATATCGGATTGCGGGCAGAGTAGGAGATTGCGCGTCAAGTGCCAGATGGACGGGAAGTTGCCACTGGACGAAAAATTCTTTTGATTATGATACAAGAATTTGCGGTGCAGTTTTCGCATTCCGCTGCCACAAAAGGGAAATAAAGTCTTCACAAGGGATTATAATCATCTTCCTTTCAGAAGTAACACTCATTATTGAGTGCTCTCTTTATGTGGCTTTATCTGTAAGTAGAGCATATGGGATTTATCCTTTAGAATTCCATCAGAAT
This sequence comes from Clostridia bacterium, assembly GCA_026414765.1. NCBI lineage: Bacteria > Bacillati > Bacillota > Clostridia > Clostridia bacterium. Next base: position 99,027 of record JAOAIJ010000052.1, read on the forward strand.
GTGTTCTGCTGAGAAAGACCATTTTTGAGTATGTGTCTTTCAGGTCATATAAGGGGGGAGGAGGTGATTTCATGAATAAAGTAAGGGTTTTGGTAGCTGTAAGTCTGTTGATTTCCATAGAGGTAATGCTTACCAGGTTTTTAGCAATAGAAATACCCCCGAGTATGCCAATAGTGAGAATAGGCTTTGGTTTTTTACCGATAGCACTTTCTGCGATGCTGTTTGGGCCTGCAGTTGGAGGTATCACAGCTGCTATGGCTGATGCAATAGGTGTTTTGCTGTTTTCAAAAGGAGGCATGCCTTTTCCGGGCTTTACTTTCAGCGCTGCCTTAACGGGAGCGGTTTATGGCATTTTTCTTCATAAAAAGCCTTTTTCGGTTGTGCGTACAATATTTGCAGTATTAACAATACTAATTGTTGCTGATCTTACACTCAATACTCTATGGCTTACAATAATAACGGGAAAAGCAGCTGCGGCATTATTACCGGCAAGATTGATAAAGAGTGCAGTGATGTTCCCGGTACAGGTAATACTGATACAAAGTCTCTGGAGATTGGCTGGTTCCAGTATAAGTAAAAGATATGTAAAAGAGGCGTAAAGACCGTATGCACCAGTCGAGATTCCGCATTTGCCGTGGTTGGATCAGAATATAGCAAATCAGAATAGTTTGTAAATTCAAAGCCGGGGTAACGCCCGGCTTTTACAACGCGTTATGTATAAAACCTGTTATTTTTTTAAGTGGTATACATGCTATAGAACCTGGGTAGAAGATTGAAAAAGAAGGTGTGCACATGGAAAGACTCCATATCCGGGCTTGTGCGGAAAGGTGCTTTGGACAGTTTTGACATACATAAAAGAGTGGATAAGCAGGAGGAGAACTTATCCTTGTTAGTAGTCTGATGTATGAACTGTTTGAACTGATTAATACTCCTGTAAATCCCAGACTGCATACTCCTCCTCCACATACGTATACAGTAACCGTACTTCCGGTATATTTGGATATGTGATTTGATAGAAGCTCACGGGGATCGATATATGCATGTTCATGGCAAACTTTTTCAGCAGCAGCTCCGGTCTTGGGTTCTTCAGCAATACATGTTATGTTTTTTCGCTGTCTGTTTTTCTTTACAGTTCTACTAAATATGTTAAACATTAATACCACCATCTAAAAAAGGATTTCCTAGTATAAATTATTTATAGATTACATGATTGTTACAAAAGATATGAGATAATAAAATTATCAAGATAAGTCAGTATCCCGGGAGCCGGATTTGCTAACCGGGATACTGACTTATCTTTTTGCATGAGCAGCTGAAAATTAGCTATAAGTGGTGTTAGTAAAGGAAGTAGTAGAGAAAGACCTGTTCTTTGTATAATCTATTGTAAAAGGTATAATCATATATGTTATTACGCTATGCAAACAGAACTGACTTTAGTTGGCTGCCGGGCTTTATTTGACACACCCGAAACTACCAAAAAGCCTTCTCTTGTACTTTTGTTTCATTTACTACTTCCTTTTAAAGTGTTGCACTTATAAAAGGATTTTAGTCACATGCAGGACCTGTGCAGCCCCAGAACAGGAGTAAGAAAACAAGGATAAAGAATAAAATAGTTGAGTCGTTGAAAAATCCACCACCGCATCTGTTGTCACCCATAATGGCACCTCCTTGAATTTGGTATGTTTCACATAAAAACCATCCTCCTACATGATATGCATTTTTGGTATTATGGTGATAACTTAACAGATTGGCATTGTAATTAATTTGGAGTAAGCAAGCATAAATTTATATAACTTTCAAAGAAGTAATATAAATCTTTTTTGGTTTAAAAGTGAAACTATAATTTGTTTCCTTAATGTAAATACTAATAAGCATATAAAGTTGAAAAATCGCTTGGAACAGGGAGGAAACATGGAACGAAAGCATATGGATTTTGAGCCGACTTTTAATATTGAGAAGATATCTTTTGAAAATGTAAGCAAAGAATTCGAAAGCAAGTTTAAAGACCGCTATAGCAGTGCACTTGCTTCAATATCTGACGGCAAAGACAAACTTACAAATGCCAGCGGAGCTAATTCACTTGGTATACTTGAAAAAATGGCGCAACACATGGAGTATTTTGACGAGAAATCTGATTTTGAGGATAGCTATCATAAAATGTTAAAGGAGTATGAACCATTTATTGAAACATAATGTTCTTAGCAGATACGCGTAAGTAAAAATTTATGCGTATCTGTTTCCCTTTATAGTATGAATATTCCAAGAACTCCCGCAAATATAGTCAGTGGAATAGGACCTATTTTGAACTTTTTTGTACAAATGATTGTAATAATGAAGATAATAACGGCAGGGATATTAATAAATCCAGACGGGTTATTTTTAATATTCTGAATAGATAAAGTACTGCTAAATATTGAGGACTGTGATAGGAAAATAACCGCTGAAGCAATCATGCCGACAGTTGCAGGACGTATGCCGGAAAGGACACCTTGGACAATTGGGTTAGTCTTAAACTTGTAGAAGAAAGCAGATATTATAAGTATAAGTATGAATGAGGGAAGTGAAACACCTATTGTAGCGAAGACCGAGCCCCAAAAGCCTGCAGACTTATAGCCTACATAAGTGGCGGCATTGACTGCTATAGGGCCGGGCGTCATCTGTGACAAAGCTACAATGTTTGAAAACTCCCTTTCGGATATCAGGCTTAATTGTTTTATTTCCTGATAAATAGGGGAAAGCATGGCATAACCTCCGCCAAAACTGCAAAGGCCAACCTTAAAAAATATATAAAATAATCTTAAATATTCCATCATCGACTTCCACTCCTTCTTTTCAGATACATAACATAGCCTGCAAATCCGCTTAAAATAACTATAAAAATTGCATGTATACCCAAAAGTGCAATAGTGATGAAGGAAAGAAGGGCAATTATATACCCGGATTTGCCGGTAACAGCTGATTTGCCGAGTTTAAGTGCGGCAAGAAGTATTAATGCTGCGGAAGCGGCACGTATACCTTCAAAAAATTTGTTTACATGTATATTGTTTTCGAATCCGGCTAGAATCAATATTATAGCCAGTATTGATATGAATGCGGGAAGTATTACTCCAAGAGCGGCAAAAACAGCACCACTGAAGCCAAGAACCCTGTTGCCTATGAAAAATGCAGAGTTTATAGCTATCACTCCGGGTACTGATTGTGATATGGCAAATATGTCAAGAATATCTTCTTCAACTAGCCAGTTCTGTTTTTCCACTACCTCTTTTTGTATCAAAGGGAGCATTGCCATACCCCCTCCAAAAGTAAATGATCCTATCTTGAAAAAAATCCAGAACATTTTACAGAGTTTTGTAAATCTCTCCATTTATATTACTCTCCTGCAACAACAGCTTTTTCCCGGTAATTATAAACTTCTGGTTTTCTGATGTCAATGATTGCTAACTGTTTTATTTATTATTTCTCAACAATAAATAAATAATATTATTGACTACTGATATATAAATATATATTTTATGCAGCATGAAGTACATTAGGGCATTTTCCTTTAAATAGCGCAGCAGGTCGTGATGGGGGATGGATAAGATTGGGACAGGATAAAAATAAAAAGGTGGGCTTTGACAGAAAGCATCTCATAGTTATGGCTTTGGGGAATATTATCGGCTCAGGTATTTTTCTAGCCAGTGGGGCAGTAATTTCTGTAGCAGGGCCGTCTGCTATCATAGCATATGCCATAGGCGGGGCAATTATGATGCTTGAGGTGCTTTTCATAACTGAGATGTCTATTGTCAATCCTGCTCCAGGTTCATTCAGGGTGCATGCTACAGAAGTATTCGGTAACGGAGTCGGGTTTGTAAACGGATGGATGTTCTGGTGCAGCGGGGTATTGGGTATGGCTGGTGAGGTAACTGCAGCTGCTATCTTTAGTTCCTTCTGGTTTCCGCAAATACCTCTATGGATATTTTGTATTATTTATACTTTACTCATGACATGTGTCAATTTCCTTGATGTAAGAGGACTCAGCAAGATTGAAATGTGGCTGGCTTCGACAAAAGTATTAACACTGGTTATCTTTATAGTTTTTGGATTATTTGTACTGTCGGGAGTACTGCCGTTTGAACTAAAAGGAATATCCGCCAATTTCCAATCCATTGAGGGTTTTATGCCTGGGGGTATCAAGGGCGTTTTGGCATCTATGCTTTTGGTGTTGTTTTCATATACAGGGACTGGAATTATCGGGCTTGCAATTGCAGAAACTAATCAACCGGAAAAAAACGTCCCTTCTGCAGTGTACATAATCACTTTTTCTATAAACATCCTGTATGTTCTTTCTATATTGTTTATTCTGTTAATGTCGCCATGGAAAGGAATATCTTCTGCTGAAAGCCCTTTTGTCCTTATTATGCAGAGTATGGGAATTGCTTTTGGAGGGACTATAGTAAATTTCATAGTGCTTACTGCATCTCTATCAGGTTTGAATTCTGCAATGTATAGCGCATCAAGGATGTTGTATTCTCTTGGCAGGGATAAACAAGCACCTTCCTTTTTTGAAAGAAAGAATAAATTAGGAGTACCATACTTTGCTGTAGGGATAAGCAGCCTGGTTCTTATATTTACAGCTGTATTATCTTATATGGTACCTGATAAGGTATTCCTGATTTTGACAGGAGCAAGTGGCTTCACAGCTATGCTTAACTGGCTGACTATTTCGGTAACACACCTGTTCTATAGAAGGAAAGTTATGAGAGAATGCCCGCAAAAACTAAAATACAGGGTAAGGGGATATCCTTATGTTTCAATACTTGCAATTCTGCTGATAACAGCAATACTACTTACATCTCCGCTGTTTCCCGGACAGATATTAAGTCTTCTTGGAGGTATTTCACTCATTGTAGTTTTGGCATTGATATACATTGTACTTAAGTATATGAAAGTTGTTAAGTAGAGGTTTCTTTTTTATGTAACAAACATATAAAAAAATAATATAATACTAATAGAATTGCCGGAGCTTGAAATACCGTTGCATGTTGTCTGAAGGGGGAAAAATAATGTCTGTAAGTGAAGATGCCAGCCATAATCTGCTGTTTATTATTGTAACAGTGCTGTTTTTTCTTTTTGCTACAGGTACTGCTGTACCCGGTGAAGTACCGGCCAAACCGGTAATCGTTGCATAATCAGATCAGTAAGTTTGAATCCAGGGGGGGCTTCTTGTGTTTTCACCAGAACATCTTAACCCGTTTGTGAAGGAAATAATGTCAAGATTAACAGGTCAAAATTCTGGAAATGGCTTAAACAGCACAAAAAGCAATTCCGGCAACCAGAGTGACAAGCCATGTATAAATATAACCCCATCACAGGCGTTGGTAATAGCAGGTATTATAGGAGGAGTGCTGGAGGTCACTTCGGTACTGGTAGATAAGGATCAACTTGTACAAATAATACTATCCGGGTCACTGAAAAGAAAGACTGAGCTTGAGAAAATTCTGGATCAGATAGGCTCCATGCCATTTGATGATGTAATGAAAGCGTTATTGGAAAGACTTGCTTAAGTTATGTTTCACTTCTTACTGTTTTATGCAATTTAGATGTTCATTATCCAGGAAAATGTGTCGGGTATGTAAACAATTTGAAGAGTTCTTGACTGATTTCAAAAAAGCTGATATTGTAATTTCTGAAGGATTTAGAAATTCTAAATATTCAAACAAACAGATAACTGTGTTCCTTATAGGAGCGGGTATACCCGGATTATTAAATGGCAATTGTACTTTCAGGGTATAAATTAGTATTACTTGTCATATTGATTTTTCCGTTAATACGGTAGTATTAATATAATTGCCTTATCTGTGGGGAGTGAAGCAGATATGAATTCTAAAATTAAAGATGAAGTTACAGATAAATTATTTGAAGCCATTTTATTGTTAAAGGATATGGATGAGTGTTATAGTTTTTTTGAAGATATATGCACGGTTCCCGAAATAAAAGCTCTTGCACAGAGACTTGAAGTAGCCAAAATGCTCAGAGAAAAAAAGACATATACTGAAATAGGGGACAAGACAGGTGCTAGTACTGCTACCATCAGTAGAGTGAACAGATGCTTGAATTATGGAGCAGATGGCTATAAGATGATTTTGGACAGACTTGAAGACAAATAGGATTTACCTTTATAAATAGATATGAATTTAGAGAACTTGATTGGGGAAGGTATACATGTTCAGAAGGTTATTCATAAGTTTGATCATACTGTCAGCGTTGACAGCAGAGGGTATTGTAAATGCCCCGTGGGATTTTTATAACCTTTGCCTGTATGTAAATAATCAAAGCAGCTTGCCTGAAAGTGCTGATAATAATCAGATAGGGCTGGATTTTACGAAAGAGACAGCAGCTGCTTTTTCAAGAACAAGCCTTGAAAACAGGCTTTTTTTGGAATCAGGCATAATAGAACAGCTAAAAATAAATATTACATTTAAATCTATACTTAAGGAAAGCTATTCAAAGTCATGTTCCGGGAAAACAACCATAAATGCGGAACATGGTTTGTCATACCCTTTTATAAATTCACATCTTACTTACAACCCGGGATCTGAGAAGGAAATCATTATCAAACAATCCGACATATCTCCACCCAAAAGCGCCATCTGAATATTGAATTTTTCTGATAAAGCCGCTCACAGCTCTAATGCTTAATAATGCGAGGTGGTTTGATGCTGTATGTATTGATGATTTTATCAGGAATACTTTTGGGTTTGCTTACGGGAGGTAAGTTATCTAATCTTGTTGAGTTCAAACTTGAAAAAGCCTGGATAGTAATGTTGGCATTTATACTGCTGGTAACTGTACGTATAGCAGGTATGAAATTTTATGTATTGAATGAGTACGCTATGATTGCGAATGGCCTGGTCGCTATAATATTGTTTATCGGACTTTGGTATAACAGATATTACGCCGGTATATGGCTCATAGGTGCAGGAAGTTTTATGAATGCTCTTATAATACTGTTAAATGATGGAAAGATGCCTGTGGGTGTGAAGGTTGCTTTAAAGGCAGGTGTAGTACCCGAGATTGTCAAATCTGATATACGGCACTTTGTTTTTTACAAAAGTAGTGAAGTAAAGCTTTCTTTTCTGGCGGATGTGGTTTATCTGCCGGGGTTTATCGGATATGGCATGCCTATTGTCAGTATAGGTGACTTAATCATTGCAGCGGGCTTAGCGGTTCTGATGATGCAGATCGTAAGAAACAAAAGAGTTGGAAATCCGACCGTACAGTAAAAACATAAGAATTATGTTTGGTAAACTATGGTTTATTATCGGGAATTCCAGTAGAAATATAAAATGTGTTAATAATTGACATATATCGAATGGAGGATTTTACAGTGAAAAAGATTATTGAGAAAATTATAGGAAGTTATAGTGACAGAGAGCTAAAAAGAATAACGCCCGTTATTGATCAGATAGAGAGCTTGGAGCCTAATATTAAGGAGTTGAGCGATGAAAAGCTTAAAGCAAAAACACAGGAATTCAAAAAGAGGCTTGCAGAGGGTGAAACACTTAATGAAATACTTCCTGAAGCCTTTGCTGTTGTAAGGGAAGCATCCAGAAGGGTATTGGGCATGAGGCATTTCCGTGTGCAGCTGATAGGTGGTATGGTTTTGCACCAGGGAAGAATTTCCGAAATGAAAACAGGAGAAGGAAAAACTCTGGTTGCTACACTTCCTGTATACCTTAACGCGCTGGAAGGTAAAGGTGTTCATGTAGTAACTGTTAATGATTATCTTGCAAGACGTGACAGTGAGTGGATGGGCAAAATATACAATTTCCTTGGTTTGTCGGTAGGCCTTATTGTCCATGATATGGACAATGAGGAGAGAAGAGCAGCCTACAACTGTGATATAACTTATGGAACAAACAATGAGTTCGGCTTTGATTATCTTAGGGATAATATGGTTATTTACAAGGAAGAGATGGTACAGAGAGATCTTCATTATGCGATTGTGGATGAAGTTGACAGCATCCTGGTAGATGAAGCCAGAACTCCTCTTATTATCTCGGGTGCAGGAGATAAATCCACCGATATGTACAAACGGGCGAATTCATTTGCCAGCAGGCTGAAGGCAAAGGTTTATACTCAATCCGATGATAAGAAACATGATGATGACCTGGAAGAGGACTATATTGTTGATGAAAAAGCTCATACAGCAACCCTGACTGCCAAGGGTGTGGCAAAGGCAGAACAGTATTTCGGAATAGGTAATCTGTCGGACCCTGAAAATATGACGATTCTGCATCATGTTAATCAGGCGATAAGAGCTCATGGCCTGATGAAAAAGGACAGGGAGTATGTTGTAAAAGATGGTGAAATAATCATAGTTGACGAGTTTACAGGGCGTCTCATGTATGGAAGACGTTACAGTGACGGTCTGCACCAGGCTATAGAAGCAAAAGAAGGTGTAAAGGTTGAAAGAGAAAGTAAAACACTTGCTACCATCACATTCCAGAATTACTTCAGGATGTATAAAAAGCTTTCGGGTATGACCGGTACTGCTCAGACAGAAGAACAGGAATTTCAGACTATCTATAAACTGGATGTCATTGTTATACCTACAAATATGCCTATGGTGAGAAAAGATCATCCTGATTGCGTGTATAAAAATGAAATGGGAAAATTCAATGCTGTAATAAACGAAGTTGTAGAATGCAATAAAAAAGGTCAGCCTGTTCTTATCGGAACAATATCAATTGAAAAATCCGAGCTGCTAAGTACAATGCTCAAGAAGCGTGGGGTACAGCATCAGGTATTGAATGCAAAATACCATGACAAGGAAGCTGAAATTATAGCACAGGCCGGTAAATATGGTGCAGTTACAATTGCAACGAACATGGCAGGCCGTGGTACCGACATTGTGCTGGGTGGAAATGCTGAATTTATGTCAAAACAGGAGATGCGTAAACAAGGGTTTTCTGAGGAACTTATAAGCCATTCTACAGGCTTTATAGAAACTGATGATGAGAATATACTGCAGGCTAGAAAGACTTTCAGAGAGCTTCATGACAAGTTCAAGCAGATAACAGGTGCTGAGCGTGAGAAGGTTGCTGCGGCAGGAGGACTTCATATTATCGGTACTGAAAGGCATGAATCAAGGCGTATTGATAATCAGTTGAGAGGGCGTGCAGGGCGTCAGGGAGACCCAGGTGAATCGAGATTTTATATTTCCCTGGAAGATGACCTTATGAGACTTTTTGGCTCTGAAAGGCTTACCAACATAGTAAATATGCTGGGACTTGAAGATGACCAACCGATAGAGCACAGAATGCTTTCAAATGCTATTGAAAATGCTCAGAAAAAGGTTGAGGGCAAAAATTTCGATATAAGAAAGCATGTTCTTCAATACGATGATGTAATGAATAAACAAAGAGAGATTATCTATGCGCAAAGGCGCAAAGTCCTTGATGGAGAAAACCTTAGCGATTCTTTCATTAAAATGCTGGAAGGAATTGCTGATAGCATAATAAAGATGTTCTGCAGCGAAAACCAATATCCTGAATTCTGGGATTGGGAAGGTATGATCAGCTATGCTGAGGGTGTACTTGTTCCCCGCGGTTCACTTAATTTGAGTGATGAAGATAAGCAGAGCATTACTAAGGAAGAGCTGAGAGAAAAGTTTATTTCCATAGCGACAGAAGTATATAAGGCCAAAGAAAATGAGTTTGGTCCGGAACTCATGCGTGAACTTGAAAGAGTTGTACTACTTAGGATTGTAGATCAGAAATGGATGGATCATATAGATGCCATGGACCAGCTAAAGCATGGTATAGGTTTGCGTGCATACGGACAGCGGGATCCTGTAATAGAATACAAGTTTGAAGGTTTTGAAATGTTTGAGGAAATGATTAAGAACATACAGGAAGATTCGGTGAAGATGGTGTTGAATTCTCATATAGATTCAGAAAATGCACCTCAGCGTGAGAAGGTTGCTGAACCTATTACAGCAAGTCACGGTGATGAAGGGCCCAGAAAGCCTGTAGTAAAGAATGACAGGGTTGGACGTAATGATACATGTCCTTGCGGAAGCGGCAAAAAGTATAAGAAATGCTGTGGAGCGAACTAACAACGAGCCTTTGAGCTTAATCCAGACAGATCCAGGCTCGCTAACTTCGGTTCACAAGAAAAATGTACGAGGGCTGAAAAGCTATTAATAGACATAATCATAAGTTGATGATAAGATAAAAGAAGCACAATTAACTTAAAAGGTAGTATTGAATATAAAACAAAGATTAAGTATATACTTAATCTTTGTTTTATGTGAATAAGAGAATTGCTGGAAATGGAGACAAACATGAATTACGATGAAGCATTGAACTATATACACGGTACTCTGAAATTCGGATCAAAGCTGGGACTGCACAATATCGGGAAACTGCTTGAGTTAATGGGCAACCCACAGGACAAACTGAAGTTTGTTCATGTAGCAGGCACAAACGGAAAGGGGTCGACAGTAGCTTTTATCTCGAGCATGCTCATGGAGGCCGGCTATAAAGTAGGTGTTTACACTTCACCTTATATTGAAAGGTTTACAGAGAGAATGAAAATCGGTAACAACGAGATAGGGCAGAGCGAACTGGCTGAGTTGACGGAGTTTGTCAAAGCAAAGACTGAAATTATGGTCAAAATGGGTGAAAATCATCCTACGGAGTTTGAGATAGTTACAGCCATCGCATTTCTATATTTCTGTAAAAATAGTTGCGATATTGTAGTTTTGGAGGTTGGCCTCGGGGGAAGATTCGATGCAACCAATATAATTAAGACACCTGAACTTGCAGTCATAACTACTATAAATTTTGATCATACCAGCATATTAGGCAATACTCTGCCTGAAATAGCATTTGAGAAAGCCGGTATAATAAAGCATGGGGGAGATGTCCTTTTATACCCGCAGAGGCAGGAAGTAGAAAAGGTATTCGAAGCTGCTTGCAAAGAACGCGGAGCGATACTTCAGAAAGCAGAGATATATGAAGCGGAAATAACAGGTTTTAGTTCTGAAGGACAGAGTTTCAACTATAAAAATTATATTGGGTTAAGGATAACGCTCCTTGGAGATCATCAGGTAAATAATGCAGTACTGGCAATTAATGCAGCTGATATGCTAAACTCAAAAGGATTTGCCATATCAGAAACTTCAATAAGAAATGGTCTTGCTAATGCCAGATGGCCGGGGAGACTTGAAGTTGTGAGCAGAGAACCACTGTTTATAGTAGATGGGGCACATAATGCAGAGGGAGCGAGAGTGCTTTCAGAGGCTCTAAACAAATATTTCCCGGAGAAGCGGAAGATATTTATTTTTGGTGTTATGAGAGATAAGGATTACAAATCATTAGTTGAGGCTGTTAATCCTCTGGCTTATAAGTATATTACGGTGACACCGGAAAACGAAAGGGCTTTAAGTGCAGAGGAACTGGCAATTTTTATTAGGTCCTATTGTAAAAATGTGATGGTTAGTGATACAATTGAGGAGGCGATAAAGGCAAGCCTGGACATTTCTACTCCTGATGATCTGGTTTGCGCTTTTGGTTCTTTATATTATATTGGGAAAGTAAGAAAATATTTTAAAGACCAGAATATATATTAGTAATGTATCACATCTCCAAGCCGGTAAATGTTGATCTATCCGTAAAATTTGCTAAGCTGATACAAAAGGTTAATTTATTATTTAGGTAAATTACTGTTTAACATAGATTATACCCACTTTTTCTGCATGAACATTGTTGGCGATTTGCTGATACCTTGAATTCTCAGTTTTTATTTAGGGGGTGTTTTTTTGATCAACCTGGATCAAGAATTGCAAAACTATCCTGCTATTGATTTGAAGATTATTTCCGAAAACAACACCAATATTTCTGATAATGTCAGGAATTCTATCATTTTATATAATAAGGCTTTGGATAGTCTTAGGCAAAACAGCGAGGATATAGCAATCATAGAGCTAAAAAAAGCTATAGCTATGAATCCTGATTTCCACGAGGCCATGAATCTTTTGGGGTTGTGTTACAGCTATACAAAGGAGTATTCAAAAGCAATTAATATTTTTGAAAAAGTAATTGCCGCAGAAAACAATAGTGTCCAGGCTATGAAATACCTCGGTTTACTGAATGCGGGAAATACTCAGACCGCTACCGACAGCAAGTTGAAAAGCGGTTTAAAGAATAGAACCCGTAAAATCAACGAAAAACGGCTTTCTTTAACGGAAGGTGCCCAAAATATGAAAATTGGCTGGTCAGCTGATATCCCGAAGTATCTGACCGGATTGGTGGCAGGCGTTGTTGGAGTTCTTCTGGTAACACTAGTTATCAATCTTGCCTCAGGAAAACCTGCCGATACACCTGCGGATATGTCAGATATGCCCCAAATAGCTGCAGAGGATAGCTCTGATTATAAAATGAAATATGAATCTTTAAGCAAAGAATATGATAAAGTGAAAGATGAGCTTGGTAAGGCAAATACGGAAGCCAATTACTATAAAAGTGTGGTTCAACTCCTGGAAGTGGATAAGCTGGTTCAGAATAATTCTTATGAAGCAGCGGCCGATTTGCTTGTATTATTAAAATCTGTCGGCTTTAAGGGAGCGGAAAAAGAAAGGTTTGAAAACCTGTATAATAGTGTATTGCCAAAAGCAGCGTCTGTTTTGTTGACTGAAGGTACACGGCTTGAAAAGTCAAAAAAATATCAAGAAGCAATAAACAAGCTAAACAAGGTGTTGATATACGGAAATGACTGGAAGTTTACAGACAGGGTATTATACAGTATGGGAAAATCCTATATGGGTCTAAATGATTCTGCAAATGCAATAGATATCTTTCAACAAATCAAGGACAAATTTCCGGGAAGCAAGTATGCAAAGTATGCAGACGGCTGGATAAAGAGCCTGACAGGCAGCTTGTAAGTCAATCAGGTTAAGACGCTTCTTAATTAGAATGGGCCAACATCTTAATTAAGGAGTGTTTTTTTATACCATTTTGTTCAGGATAAAATGTTGTTCAATAAACTTTGTATAAACGTTAGCTATTTTGATCAATAAATCATATATTACATAATATAGAACTATTTTTTGAGGCGGTTTTTGTGTATAGGTTATGTAAAACTATAAACCTGGTGTTAGGAGGAGGCGGAATAAAAGGTATCGCATATGCCGGCTCCTTTGATATTGCAGAACAGGAAGGAATAAAATGGGGAAACATAGCCGGTGTATCAGCCGGAGCTTTAGTGGGTGCTTATGCAAGTGCAGGATACAGCTCGCTTGAGCTGAGAAAAATGCTTGACGTTTTTGATTTTAGCAAAATAGAGATAAATAAAATTTATAAAAAAGTACCTGCTGTACAGCAATTTATGACTTTCAATACACAATACAGAGGGGAATGTCAGAATACGGGCAATGTAATGGATGTTTTTCTGAATAGTTCCCTATTTGATCAAAACAGAGGATTAAGCAATTCTTTATATGAGTTTTCTGGATATAGAGGTAATCTGCTTAAGAATATTATTACCTTGAGTAAGGAAGGATGCCTTTGTGATGGAGATTACCTGGAAGAATGGGTATATGGTGTTCTTTCTAAAAAGGGTATTAAGACATTTGGGGATTTAAGGGGAGGAAGAGCAGACAGTAAGAATCCGAAGGGATACAGAATAAGGATGACAGCAGTAGATGCCAACAGGGCTAAGGTTATCGTGCTTCCTGATGATATAGCTTTTTATGGTGTGGAACCGGATAAACTGGAGGTAGCCAGAGCCGTACGGATGAGCACGTGTGTTCCTTTTGCATTCAAACCTGTAGAAATAAAAAAAATAACAGGAAGGGTATCAAGAACTTACTATATTATAGATGGAGGAGTTTTGGACAATTTTCCGTCATGGACTATGGATACCAGCGATAGTTCAGATGTTTTCGGCTTCAGACTTACGGGAAGTGATAAAAACAAGTTATTGAGCATTGATACTCCGCTTAATGTGCTAAAAGCTTTGATCTGTTCAGTTCACGATGCAGGCATAGATAAAAATGCAAAAGATCTGAAATTCATTGAGGATGTCAATACCGGGGACATTTCATTCCTGGATTTTAATTTGAGTGAAGCGGATAAGAAGTATCTTTTCTATACCGGGCAGGGTTCGGCAAGACGGCTGATAAAAAGATACAAGAATGGCAGGATGCTAAAAAACAATGGTATTTTCAGTTTTTTAAATAGCTTCAGGAATAAAACGGAAATATGATGAATAGCTGCCGGAGAGCAGCTGTTTTTTATGCTTTCCTTTTCAGAGCATTTGTATTATTATATTATATGATAAAAGACTTTATAGAAAATTGAATTTTATGAAAGCAGCATATACTGACTTATAGTATTTTTGTGTTTATATATTGTTTAGTTCTTTGATCTTTTATTTATAGAAAGAAAATAAGGATAGTCAAAAGTAAGCTATTACTTTTTAGGAGGCGTAGTCATGTTTTACGAAAGTACAAGAGGAGGACTTAAATCTGTTTCTTCTGCAGAGGCTATAAAAAAGGGAATTGCACCGGATGGAGGGTTGTTTGTCCCAGAGTCGGGTGTAAAACTGACAATGGATAAAATCTATGAATTGGCGGGTATGGATTACCGGGCAATAGCAGTTTCAATATTTAAATATTTTTTGGACGATTATACTGATGACGAAATAGAAGAGTGTGTAAAAAACGCATACACCGAGCAGAAGTTTGACAGTAAGGATATTGCTCCAGTTTACAAAATGAACGAAAATGTTTTTGTCCTTGAGCTTTGGCATGGTCCGACATGTGCATTTAAAGATATGGCACTGCAAATCTTGCCTCATCTATTGGTTAAAGCTATAAATAAAACCGGAGAGAAAAGTGAAATAGTTATCCTTGTGGCAACTTCAGGCGATACAGGAAAAGCTGCGTTAGAAGGTTTTAAGGATGTAAATGGTACAAAGATAATCGTATTCTTTCCTGAAAATGGCGTTAGTGAAGTGCAAAAGATGCAGATGATTACACAGGAAGGAAGTAACGTATACTCAATAGCTGTAGACGGAAACTTCGATGATGCTCAAAATGGTGTAAAAGCTATATTCACAGACGGCGAGCTTGAGGATATAATGAAAACTAAAGGCTTCAAATTTTCTTCTGCAAATTCTATAAACTGGGGAAGATTGTTACCGCAGATAGTATACTATTTCTCCTCTTATGTAAATCTTGTAGAGAAAAAGGAAATCAGTCTGGGGGATAAAATAAATATTGTAGTACCGACAGGAAATTTTGGTAACATACTTGCAGCTTACTATGCGATGGAAATGGGACTGCCAGTTAATAAACTGATTTGTGCATCAAATGATAACAATATTCTTACTGATTTTATCAATACAGGTACTTATGACCGTAATAGGGAATTCAAAAAGACTATTTCACCTTCTATGGATATTCTCATATCCAGCAATCTGGAAAGGCTGCTTTATGAAATTACAAATCATGATTCAGAAGCAATAAATGATTGGATGGGGAAGTTAAAGGACGACGGAGTGTATACAGTAGATGAAAGCACAAAAAAGAAAATATCCAAGCTGTTCTGGGCAGGATACACAAACGAGAATGAAACCATAAAAACAATAGAGTGCATATATAAAGAATATGACTATGTTATAGACACTCATACAGCTGTTGGAATTGATGTTTATGACAAGTATGTAATTTCTACAGGAGATATGACCAAGACTATAATTGTTTCTACTGCAAGTCCTTTTAAATTCAATGAAAGTGTTGCAAAGGCTATTCTCGGTGAGGAGAATGTACAGGGCAAGAGTGAATTCGAGCTTCTGGATGTGCTTGCAAAGCAGTGTAATTTGTCCATTCCTGCAGGGTTGAAGAATCTTGATAAAAAGGAAGTAAGGCATAACAAAGTTACTCTTAAAACGGAGATGAAGGAACAAGTCAAAAATATACTGAATATTTGATATAAACAACAATAAAGAAGCACCTTAAGGTGCTTCTTTATTGTATATAAGTGTGTAGGTTTTCATAATCTTCAACGTTGCCCAAATATGCATTTTTTTTGTATTCATCTGAATATACAATTCTATTGCCAGAAATAGAATCAAGGATATCAAAAATCATTTTTGTATCACCGTATTCTATAGCAGGAGTGACTGCAATATCCTCTTTTCCGATTAAAGCATTGTAAAAATTAAGTAATTCATTATAGTATCCACGTTCGGGAATATATGATATTTGTTCGGAACTGCCGTTATTATATGCTACATTAATTACTCCGCAGGACTTTTCTTCCAGATACAATTCCCCTTTGGTTCCAAATATCCTGAAGCCTACAAGAGGCCTTTGGGGTTCCATGCCTGACGGGAAATAAGTGAAGTATCCAGTGATGCCGTTTTGAAACAATATATTGGTATTTACCGATACATATGGATTGAAATCTTCCTTTTGCGGCTTGCCAAATGCCTGGACACAACTCACTTCTCCAAAAATATGTCTTAAAGCTGCAATGTCGTGAACTGCTGCATCCAGAAAAGCTCCTCCTATATATTCGGGATGCTGGCGCCATTCGGTTCCCGCATATGTATCTTTTGTCATTTCACAAGGAAAACAGTTTATATTATTTCTGATAAAATAAACAATGTCACCAATTTTGCCTGATTTAACAATATCTTTTATTTTGTTGTTTTCCTCATTGTACCTATAGTTTTCGGCAATCATGATTTTTACAGGGTAGTTTCTGGCAATTTCCAGGTATTTTTCGGCTTGCTGCCTGTTTGCAGCAAGGGGTTTTTCACATATTATGTTTTTACCCGCTTTTGCAGCATCTTCGGATACCTCAAAATTTAGCTCTATAGGGACAAGAATATCAACAGCATCGATATCTGTTCTTTTAAGAAGTTCTTTATAATCACTATATACGTTTTTTAAATCCAAATTTATTTTTCCGGCAAAGTTTTGTGCATCTTCTACAGTACGGTTGGCAAGAGCAACAATTTCATATTTGTCACCAAGCTCCTGTATCGCCGGATAATGCAATCTTTCCCAGGCCAGTCCGGTTCCTATAACACCAAGGCGTATTTTGTCCATGCTTATTCTCCTCTATTGTACTTTTGTTACACTTAAACCTGTCTGATTTACAAAGTCCTTTATTTCACCTTCGCTGTATCTGGCTTCATCATAGTCAACAGTTACAGTACTGGCTTCCATATCGATGCGCACTGCATTTATACCGTTATGTGAATTTTTTAGAGACTGCTCAATATCTCTTATTTTGTCAGCATCCCTCAAACCGGTAACAATAAATTTGTTTGCTTTCATTCTGCTAATCCTCCCAAGCTTTATTTTAGCTTATTATTTGTAAAACAAGTATTATTATGCGGTGTTTCAAAGAACATCTGTAAGCAGCAGCTTGTAGCTAAATTCAGATTATTGCATAAAACTGAGTAAGAGAAGCAATATAAATATTGTGAGCAATATTTTTTACAAGGAGAGGATATAGTGAAAAAGTTAAGTATGATGGGTATACTGGTTGATAAAAGGACCAAATCTGCACCAAGGGTTCAGGAAATATTGACAAAGTATGGTGATAGCATACTTTCAAGGGTAGGAATTCATGATCCCGGAGAGGAAGAACACGGGATAATAACACTAAATGTCAGAGACAAGAGCGAGAAAATATCATCATTGGCTGAAGAGTTAGAAGCTCTTGACGGAGTCCAGGTCAAAACAGTGACTATGAAATGAAGAATACAATTAACAAGTATTTGCTTTCAGTAATACATAGAGAACGCTAAAAAACCATAATTTTGCGGCGTTCTCTCAAATATTTACATAATATGACAAAAACGTCGATTTACAGTATAATATGTTTTACAAATCCTTTAAGAAATCTACTTGTACAGATTGTAAAATTATAATATAATTTCCTTGTATAAAATGTCGAAATGTAAATAAATGAAAATGATATTTAGTTGAATGGTTTTATCGGCAGATATATGAAAAAGCATATTAAAGTATGAGACATATTTGATTTTGTGAAGCAATTAGTAAATTATAATAAATGTTTTATGTTTATTAATTAATGTTTTTTATAAGTGCAATGTTCGAATTCTTAAATATTAACTAATGAAGAAAACCAAGAGCGGAGGCTTCCTTGGTAATTTATTATTTAATCAAATAGTATAGGAAGCAGTATAGTAGTGCCCTGAAATTGTAGTTCTTGGGAAAAAACAAAAACAAGGGGGCTAATTGATGAGGAGATCGGTTAAAGAAATATCTTCAGAGTACAAGATTGCAATACTTGATGATGAGACAGGTATAATTGATTCCGTGTCCCTTCTGCTTAAACGTGCAGGGTATGGCTTCAAAGGTTTTAATGACCCCTTTGAAGCATTGGAAGAATTGCGTAACGAGCATTATGACATAATTATTCTGGATTATTTAATGGACATTATGCATGGAGACGAGGTAGTAGAAAAAATCAGGGAGTTTGACCAGGGAATTTACATACTACTTCTTACTGGACACAAAGATATAGCGCCACCCCTTGAGACGCTAAAAAAACTTGATATACAAGGATATTGCGAGAAAAGTGACAATTTTGACCAATTGATTTTACTTATAGAATCAGGAGTTAAAAGTGTCAGCCAGATGAGGCGTATAAGGAAATTTGAGGATGGATTGAATAAGATTTTGCAAGCCGTTCCGAAGATTTATCAGCTAAAGCCTATTAGCAGCATACTTGAAGAGATACTAGTCGGAATAATGCCGCTTGTAAACAGTAAAAATGCTTTTATACTGGATGATACAAATAGCTCGAATAATGACAATGAAAGAAAAGGCATATTTAAAGGCATAGGAAAATTTGATGTAAGCCTTGACGAGTTTATGTCCATGATAAATCCTGATTTTCTGGCGAATATAGGATATGCCAGGGAGAGTGGGAAAGTAGTTAACCTTAAGGAAGGAGCTATTTTTCCTCTGGTAAATGAATTCCAGAAAGCTATGGGTGTCATATATATTGAAACCAGTGAACTGGGTGAGGGAATACAGTTGCTGGATTTATACTCAAAACAGGCTGCATCATCCTTAAGCAATGCATTTCTTCATTCACTTGTTAATATGAAGAATGAAGAGCTGAATAAAACTTATGAAGAGCTGAAAACAAGATATATGGATACAATAGAAGTACTCAGACTAGCTGTTGATGCTAAGGATGTGTATACGAGAGGGCATTCTGACAGAGTAGCTTATTATGCTGAGAGAATCGGTAAGGCCTTTGGCATGCCTGAAGAAGAATTGGAAAAGCTCAGGCTTGGAGGAGTATTTCATGATGTAGGAAAAATCGGAACTGCCGACGATATCCTTTTTAAAACAGAGAGTCTGGATGACAGGGAGTATGACGAGGTTAAGAAACATACCCTAAAGGGTGCACATATATTATCAGCTGTATCAATGTTTAAGGAAGTAATTCCGCTTATAAAGTGTCATCATGAGAGAGTTGACGGAAAGGGATATCCTGACCGGCTGAAGGGGGAAGAGATTCCATTCCTGGCGAGAATATTATCAGTTGCTGATGCTTTTGATGCAATGACTTCAGACAGGCTATACAGATCCAAATTGAATTTGGAAGAAGCCAAAATGCAGTTGGTCGAAGCGTCAGGTACACAGTTTGACAGTTGTATAGTTAATAAATTTATTAAGTTATTAGACTCTGAATATGAAAATATGCAGAAAGAAATCAAGCATACTTTCAAATAGCCGATAAAGACTGAAAGCAATTGGATTATATTCCTTAATAGGATATCCGGTTGCTTTTTATTTTCTCCTCATTTTTCACAATCTTATCTGTTTGTTATATTACACCATTAATTTTTTAAAAATTTTCTTAATTTCTACCGGAAAGGCTGGATACTCCATTACGAATGTATAGTAAGGAGTACGATTTGTAAACCGGGGTTGACATTTTTCGACTAAATTATATAATATCTTTTGAAATTATAAAAATTTTGTAGAAAAATGTAATATTTTAAAGAAAATTAGGGAATTTGTACCCATGATTATATATAAAACGGATAAATGCTATGTTTAATCAGATTATTAGGGGAGAAGAAATGATAGGCAACAAAGAAGTGAAAAATCAGAAGTATATTCTTGAATATTTTAGGAACTTATCAAAGCAAAAAAGTATTCCAGTATCAGTCAGTTGTATGGGAAATAAAACTGATGCTGTTATGCACTTTACGAGTAAGAGAGGCAGTGAACCTTCAGTAAAAATTGATGATATACTGTTTCCAAGATTAATTCCGGGTAATGAGATCAATATTGAAATATCTAATGAGGAGGATATTTATTTATTTAGAAGTGTAGTGATATACTCTCTGGAAAATAATTATGACATAAAATTACCTTCAGCTCTCAGTATTTCTTTCAGAAGGCAGGTGCCCAGGTACAGAATCGGAAAAGAAGATACTGTGCTTTTAGGCATCAAAGGAAAAAACAAAAATTTCAGAGTGAATGATATAAGTATAAAAGGATTATCCTTTGTGTCAGATAAAGCTTCTTATGAAAAGGATCAATTCATAAAAAATGCTTTTATAAAAATTCCCCACACTGCAGGTATACATGTGGATGGAACCGTGTGCCACCATAGGATTGACGGGAATAACGAACATATCTATGGAATAAGCATAAATAATATTAATTGGAGCGAGCAGCTTGTGCTATTCAATTATGTCTACAAAAATCTGTACCCAAAGTTAAGGTCTTTTAATGAATTGTCTGTGGAAAATATTAGCAGTATTTTCAAAAATGCTAGTAGCGCCTATATTGAGAGCAACGAAAAAACCGGATATGATTACGGTAAGTTTATCAACACATTTAACAAACTATATTCCAAATCTTCTATTTCATCTGGGCTAGCATACATAAAAGAAGACATGGTGTATAATCTCGGAGTTGCTATGAGGATATACAACAGGACTTTCTATGGTTATCAGCTGTATTCGCTGCCTGAAACCAAACTGGATCCTGAAATCAATAATGACGTATATATTGGATTGGCGGACAATATGCTAAGCAATCGCTGCTTTGAATACTATATTTCATATATAACAAGGGAATTCAAGCAGCAGAGGGATATGTTCAGCAGCATATCGAATGTAATTTCCGATCAGGCTAAATTTTGTTTTGATGCGATATACAATATCGAATATTTATGCGAGGAAAAAGAAAAAAGGGCAGATAATTACGGCTATTCTTGTGAGCCCTGCAGGGATATCAGCAGCTTCATCGGATTCTGTAATGAAGCACTATCTCCTTTGGAGATTGGTGCATACGGTTACTGTGAAGAGCAGCTGGATCAATCTGAAATCAAAGAGGCTTTTGGGGTGTTTGACATAACTATGGACAGAAATCTATGGAGGGTAGTGAAGGATGGTATAGGTATTGCTTATGCTGTAGCTGAATCGTACCCCGAGGGAATTAATCTTGATAGGATGCATGATGTCTGCAGGATTTATTTTTTAGAAGAAAATCCGGAAATCGATAAAATTCTCGGAACACTCGTGGTAGAATTGTCTGAATATTATGAAAGTATGGGTAAGAAAAGATTTAGTATATGTTTTAAACTCGGAAGTCAGGTTATTGAAAAAAGTAAAGTAAGGGAGACAGGTAAAATAACAACGATAGGGAGAGTTATGGCAAACCGCAAGGGCATGCTTGAATATAAAAAGCTTTTGGCAGGAAATATGGTCCATATTCCAAGGTATTACAACCTGACTCATCCTCAGCTGGCAATATGGTTTACGGAAAAGGTCTACCCCGGAACAAATTTTGCCAATATTACAAGTACAGTAAGGATTAAAGATAAAATTGATTTTAAACTGCTAAACAGGGCAATAAATTTGGTAGTTATGAAAAATGATGCGCTTAGAATGAGGTTTGTAGAAATAGGTGGTGAGCCACGCCAGTTTGTTTCAAGCTATGAGTATATAAACAGCGATATTTTTGAATTTGATGGACAATACGGCAAAGAGGAATTTTCTAGATGGACTGAAAATATGAATATTAAGCATTTCAACATAATAAATTCTGATTTGTTTTATTTTGCACTTTTTAAACTTGATAATAATGAAGGTGGATTTTATATCAAAATGCACCATTTGATTTCTGATGCATGGTCAATGTCTGCTTCTATTAGCAAAATAGTAGAATACTATACAAAGCTGAAGAAAGGAATTTCCGTAAGTAAATTAGATAAACCGTCTTATATAGACTATATTTCAAGTGAAGAAAGATTTCTTGATTCTTACAGGTTTCAAATGCAAAAACAATTCTGGAAAAACAAATTTGAGAGCATTCCGGAATTAATAAGCCTAAAACCTGCAGCCGCGGTTTGTCGGGAAACAAAGGCAGAGAGAAGGACTTTTAAGATTACAAAAGAACTCACATCTGCAATAAATTCTTATAGTAGGGAAACCAAAAGCTCGGTATTCTCTGTTTTTCTATCGGTTTTTTCCATATATCTGAATAGAATAACTTCGATGGAGGATATGGTATTGGGGTCTCCGATCCTGAACAGATCTGGTTCCAGAGAAAAAGAGATGGCAGGAATGTTTGTTAGTGTAGTTCCTGTACGGTTGAATGTTGATACAGATATTGAGTTCAATAAATTTGTAACAGGTGTATCCCGGGAGTGGATGCTTGTACTGAAAAATCAGAAATACCCTTTCAATCTGATTCAGAAAGACTTCAGGGAAAGGCACGGTATAAGTGATAATTTATATGATATAGTACTTTCGTTCCAAAATGCAGAACTTGATAAATTAGAAGCAGATTATGATGTCAAATGGGAATTTAACGGTCATCAGACAAATTCTCTGAGTATTCATATAAACGACAGAGACAACGAAGGGCAGTATAAGGTCGATTTTGATTACCTTGCAGACGCTTTTTCCCAAAGCGAAATCGAATACATGTTTTACCATATGATGAATCTTCTGACTGACGCTGTAAAAAATCCATCCAAAAAGCTTCATCAGCTGCAGATGTTATCTGAAGATGAGAAATATAAAATTTTGTATGAGTTCAACAGGACGGAAGCAGACTATCCGAAAGATAAGACCATACATGAAATTTTTGAAGAACAGGCAGAGTGTACACCCGATAATATTGCAGTGGTGTATAAGGACAGACAACTGACATACAGAGAGCTTAATGAAAAGGCAAATCAGCTGGCTTGGGTACTGAGAGGTAAGGGGGTCGGGCCTGATACCATAGTTGGGATAATGGTGGAACGTTCACCGGAGATGATAGTTGGAATAATCGCAATCCTGAAGGCAGGAGGCGCGTATCTGCCTATTGATCCGGAATATGCGGAAGATAGAATAAACTATATGCTTAAAGACAGCAACGCTATCATGTTGCTGACCAGGGAAGCGTATTGCCATATCCCGGCTTTTAGCGGAGAAACACTATATTTTGATAAATATAGCGAGAATAATATCTCAGTGGGAAATATTGAAAAGATAAACAAACCTGAAAGCATTGCATATGTGATATATACTTCGGGTTCTACCGGCAAACCAAAAGGTGTCATGGTTGCAAACAGATCGCTTGTCAACTTGTGCTGCTGGTATAGGAAAGAGTTTGGTATTGAAGAGAATTCAAAAGTATTGATGATGATACCTTTCTGTTTTGATGCCTCAGTAAAGAACATTTTAACGCCCCTGATTGCTGGAGGACAATTATTGTTAGCACCGGTAGGGTATTTTAATGCAAATACTGTCAGAAAATTAATTTTTGAAAAGGGAGTAACGCTCATAAATTGTGTACCTAGTGCAATTTATCCGGTGATTGAGCTGGCTGGGGGAGATAATAATTACCGGGAACTTAAAAGTTTAAGATATCTTCTTTTAGGTGGCGAGTCAATGAGTATTTCTAAAATTAAGCCGTGGCTTGACAGCTCTGACTGCAAATGCATACTTGGAAATATCTATGGACCGACTGAATGCACCGATATATCCGCTTACTATTTATTGGAGAAAGAGAAGGATAAGAATATTAAAACGGTGCCTATAGGAAGACCTATCCATAATTCAAAGCTGTATATTTTAGGAAAGCATAACCAAATACAGCCTATTGGCGTAGCAGGTGAGTTATGCATATCTGGTTCGGGTATTTCTATGGGGTATATTGGAAAAGAGAGGCTCACGGCGGAGAAATTTGTACAAAACCCATTCATAGCAGGAGAATTAATGTACAAAACAGGGGACTATGCAAAATGGCTGCCTGATGGGAATATTGAGTTTTTGGGCAGAATAGACGGGCAGGTAAAGATACGGGGATTCAGGATAGAACTTGGAGAAATAGAAAGCAGGCTGTTGAAGCAAAAGAGCATAAAAGAGGCTGTAGTTGAGGCTAGGGAGGATGAGGACGGTAAAAAATACCTGTGTGCGTATTACGTTTCAGACACAACACTTTCTGTTTCGGACCTGCGTACATTTCTTCTGCAGAAATTACCGGACTATATGGTGCCGGCTTACTTCATCAGAATGGATAAGCTTCCGCTGTCTGCAAACGGCAAGATTGACAGGAAGGCTCTGCCTGAACCTGATAAAGATGCAAATAGCATTGAAAGCTATGAAGCTCCTGCAAATGAAACAGAAGAGAAGCTTGCAGAGGTTTGGAAGGGGATACTTGGACTCAGGAGGGTCGGCGCAGGGGACAACTTCTTCGAACTCGGAGGAGATTCACTAAAAGCCATAACTCTTATTTCTAGTATATATAAGGAGTTTGGTGTTGAAATACCTATTAGCGTTATTTTTGAAAACCCAGTACTGAAGGAACTGTCAAAACAAGTTGGAAATAGTAATATAAAGCATTTTTCTTCAATTAAAATTGCAGAGAAAAGTGATTACTATCCGGTTTCATCCTCACAAAAACGTATGTTTGTACTTAATGGATCAAATGCTGACTCCATCAGCTATAATATGCCGGGTGCAATTCTGATCAAAGGCAGACTTGATTCAGAGCACTTAAGACATGTACTTGAAAAAATAATAGAAAGACATGAATCCTTCAGGACTTCTTTTCATTTATTAGACGGTGAGGTAGTACAAAAGGTAAATGAGAAGGTCAAGCTTACCTTTAAAAGTATGAAAATTGCCGGGTCGGAGATCAGTACAGAAGTCAGAAAATTTGTCCGTCCTTTTGACCTGAGTAAGGCTCCACTTTTTAGGGCTGAACTTATAAGCGAGTCCGAAGAAAAGAACATAATGTTGATAGACATGCATCACATAATATCTGACGGAATTTCTTGCAGCATTCTTATAAAGGAAATTGCAGATCTGTACGCCGGAAAGAATTTGCCGGAACTAAAACTGCAGTATAAGGACTATACCGTATGGCAGAAGGAATTTCTCAAGTGTGAGGAAATAAAGGCACAAGAGGCTTATTGGATAGAAAAACTTTCAGGTGAGCTTCCGGTGCTCAATATGCCTATGGATTACAACCGACCTCCCATACAGAGTTTTGAAGGCGACAGGATAAGCTTTGCTCCCGATGATGAATTGACCCGCAGATTAAAGCAGCTTGCGGCTGATACGGGTACAACATTATATATCGTGCTGCTTGCTGCTTATAATGTATTGTTGTGCAGATATACAGGCCAGGAGGATATTGTAATTGGTTCTCCTGTCGCAGGGAGAGGGCATTCTGATCTTGAAAATGTGGTTGGAATGTTTGTCAATACTCTTGCTATGAGAAATTATCCTTCCTATGACAAAACCTTTATGGATTTTTTATCGGAAGTAAGACAAAATGCCATAGGAGCATATGAAAATCAAGATTACCAATTTGAGGAGCTTTTAGAGAAACTGAATGTAAAAAAAGATTTGAGTAAAAATCCTTTGTTTGATACTATGTTTACGCTTCAAAATATCGATGTATCAGAGTTGAGGAGAGACAACCTTGTTTTTTCTCCCTATGAGCTTGACTGCAAAACATCAAAGTTTGATTTCTCCATCCAGGCTGTGGAAAAGGCAGAAGCGATTAATTTCAATCTGGATTATTGTACAGGGCTGTTCAGACACGAGACTATGGAAAGATTCAAAAATCATTTTCTGAACCTGTTGAGTGATATTGTCAGAAGGCCTTCTTGCAAGATTTGTGAACTCGAGATTATGACAGAAGAAGAAAAAAACAGGCTGCTATATGAATTCAACAGAACTGAAGCAGAGTATCCAAAAGAAAAGACCATACACGAGCTTTTTGAGGAACAGGTAGAGCGGACTCCTGATAATATTGCAGTGGTGTATCAGGACAGACAGCTCACTTACAAAGAACTTAATGAAAAGGCAAATCAGCTGGCGTGGGTACTGAGAGGTAAGGGTGTCGGGTCTGATACCATAGTTGGGATAATGGTGGAACGTTCACCGGAGATGATAGTTGGAATAATGGCAATCCTGAAGGCAGGAGGTGCGTATCTGCCTATTAGTCCGTCATATCCGGAAGAGAGAATCGAATATATGTTGAAGGACAGTAGTATAAACATTGTACTGACCTGTGGGAATACATTAAGCTGTGCAGATTTTAGCGGCACTATTCTGGATTTATTGAGAGAAGAGTCATACTCGGCGGGATTAGGAAACCTTGATAGGGTGAATACACAAAAGGATTTAGCATATATAATCTATACCTCGGGATCAACCGGAAAGCCTAAAGGGGTAATGGTCTGCCACCAGAGTGTAGTAAATGTACTTTTTGCCCTTCAGGAGAAGTATCCGCTTCTGGAATCGGATTCCTTCCTCCAAAAAACAACGTATACATTTGATGTATCTGTTGCAGAAATATTCGGATGGTATTTAGGCGGAGGAAGGCTTATACTACTTGAAGAAGGAGCAGAAAAAGAGCCCCGGGCTATACTGAAAGCTATTGACAAGTATGACATAACTCATCTGAATTTTGTACCATCCATGTTTAAGGCTTTCCTGTATATGCTGAAGGAAGAGGATATACGGATAATAAATAAACTGAAATACATTTTTCTTGCAGGAGAAGCTGTGTCTAGTGATATTGTACCAATGTTCTGCAAGCTTACAGAGAGAGTCAGGCTGGAAAACCTGTATGGGCCTACGGAAGCAACAATTTATGCTACAGGATATAGTTTGAACGGACTGGAATGCTGCAGTAATGTACCTATAGGGAAACCTCTTAAAAACTATAGGGCATATGTGCTGGATAGGTATAATACGCTACAGCCTGTGGGAGTTGCGGGTGAATTGTGTATTGCAGGAAACGGTCTTGCCAGGGGTTATAGAAACAATATTGAATTGACAAACAGAAAATTCATTCCCAATCCTTATATAGATGGGGAGAAAATATATAAGACAGGGGATCTGGTAAGGTGGTTGCCGAACGGCAACATAGAATATATCGGCAGAATAGATTATCAAGTAAAGATACGGGGATTCAGGATAGAGCTTGGTGAAATTGAAAATAGGCTATTACTCCATGAATATGTTAAGGATGCTGTGGTTGTAGCAAAAGAAGATGGGAACGGCAGCAAATACCTGTGCGCTTATTATGTGTCGGACAAAACTATTCCTGTTCAGGACTTGCGGATATTCCTTCTGAAGGAACTTCCTGAGTATATGGTACCGGCTTATTTCACCAGGATGGATAAGCTTCCGCTGTCAACAAACGGTAAGATTGACAGGAAAGCTCTGCCCATACCAGATAAAGAATCAAATATCATTGAAAACTATGAAGCTCCAGCAAATGAAACAGAAGAGAAGCTTGCAGAGGTTTGGAAGGAAATTCTGGGGCTCAGTAGGGTTGGCGCAGGAGACAACTTCTTTGAGCTGGGAGGGGATTCACTTTCCATACTAAAAGTTCTGGCAAGTACATATCAGTATGGGTGGAATCTGGAAATGCAGGATTTTTACAAACTCAGAACACTCAGAGATATGGCTGATAAAATTAGAGGCAACATGGATGAAGCAGCTGGCGGGTGTAATGATAAAGAAAATATTGATGAGATTGCAGATATGAAATTAACCCGGGTAGGAAATGAGTGTGGATTTGCAAGCTGTAATCTGGAGTTGAAAAACATACTATTGACTGGAGCTACAGGTTATCTTGGAATTCATATTCTGTCTGAAATTATTGAGAAGACCGGGGCAAATGTGCATTGTCTAGTAAGAGGTGATAATGTAAAATGTGCTGAAGAAAAGCTTGAAAGGTTGCTTTCATTTTATTTCGGAGATAAATATATCCATCAGCTTGGGAAAAGGATATTTATCGTCAATGGTGACGTTTCCTTAGATAAAATAGGACTTTCGGATAGAGAATATGGGAAGCTCGGAACTAAGATTGACCTGGTTATTCATTCGGCTGCACTTGTTAAGCATTATGGTGATTATTCGGTATTTGAGAAGGTAAATGTATTTGGTACTCAGAATGTTTTAGATTTCTGCAAAGAATTCAATTGTAAGCTATGTCATATTTCTACCATCAGTGTATCAGGAACAACAACCGGACAGGGATTGGGTGAGGTTAACTACACTGAGAATGACTTTTATATAGGACAGGATTATTCAGATAATGTATATGTGAAGAGTAAGTTTGAGGCGGAGAAAATAACCTTTAAAGCAATAATCAACGGGTTGGATGCTGTTATTGTCAGAGTAGGTAATCTTACAGGAAGATTCTCTGACGGTAAATTCCAAATCAATATAAAAGAAAACAATTTTTACAATATTTTAAAATCTATTATGGATTTGGGCATAGTTTCCGATGAATTATTGGGGAGACATTTGGAGTTTACTCCTGTCGACTGCTGCAGCAATGCAATAATGCGTATATGCAGTTCAGCAGGTTCTTATGGAAAGGTATATCACTTATTCAACCATAAATATATATCTATGGAACAATTTAGAGATAGAGTTGGGTTATTGGACAAGCAGATTAAAGTATTGGACAGACACTCTTTTGATTGCTATATCCGGGAAGTTTCTGCAAAGAAAGATACAAGAGACTATTTGATTGGTATAGTAAATGAATTGAGCTATGGACTTGGAAAGAATACCGGGAAAAATATTAAAATCAAATCAGAAAATACAACCGCTTATTTACATGAACTAGGCTTTATGTGGCCTGAAATAGATATGGATTATATTAGTAAAGTTGTAAACTATTTAAAATCAGTAAATTTCTTATCGAACTAATTATTTGGGGGTGTATTATGAGGGGTGGTAAAAAGTCTGTAGGAACTTTCATTATGCGGCATAGTAAGATGGGTATAGTTCTTACTTATAACGTAGTAACGCTAGTTATCGGTATTGTGTTTTTCCCTATACTTCCTGTTATTATGGGCTATCCTCCAGGATTTCTGCCAGTAACGCAGACACTTGGAACAAGCTACTTGTTACAGTATATTGTTATTCTGGTTCTGGCGATAACCACTGGTACCGTTGCACTAATTACAGCTTTTAAAGGTTTAGGAAAGTGGAGTGAATTTATAGCCTCAAGTACGGAATACACCAAGCAGCTTCAGGAAATAAGAAAAAAGTGCATAAATATACCTTACTTAATATATATATTCCAGATATTTTTTATTAGTATCCCAATAATACTGGTTATGATTTTCGTTTATATCATTACTAAAATTCCTGTTGTTACTTTATTGAAGATAATTACAGCTGTATTTTCATTCTTTTCCCTTGCTGCTATCGTATCACATACTTTTTCTAAGCGTATATTCACGCAAATACTTCTGAAGACATATAAGGGAGAGGAATTGCAGGGAATTAGAATAAGTCTGAGAAAGAAAATATTCCTTCAGATGCTTCCTATATCCATTGTTGCAATTCTATTCACCGGGATGCTCGGATACTCCAGATTAATGGAGGAAAAGGGCGACCTGGTCTATAAAATTTGTAAAAACTATCTGTTCGAAACTGTAGAAAAGATAGGAGATGCAGAAGAGCCCGAAAGAATTTTTGAGACGTTAAAAGGCTTGGAGATAGAGGGGACAAAAATAAGCTATTTTGTTGTTACTGAAAAAGGGAAGTTTATTGCTTCAGACGGATATAAACCTACAGCTTTCTTTAACTATTATGTAAAAAATCCGCTGAATGGCGACAGAATATATGGTGACACTACAGAAGTCCAAGGGGTAGAAACCAGAGTCAAAGGGAAGAATGGTGATTTTCTCGTTGGAATAAGATTTGAGGTAGCCTCAGAAAGAACAGTAGTATTCTTTTTGGCAGCATTTTTTATTCTTCTTATATTTAATATTTTTGTCTTATACTTTTTTTCGAAGTCTTTATCGGGTGAAATTTCCCTCGTTGCGGACAGTCTCACGGAAATTGCTGAGGGTGAGTATGTAGATCTTGATAGAAAGCTGGCAGTTGTATCAAATGACGAATTAGCTGATTTGGTAATATCCTTCAACAAGATTCAGGAAAGAGAAAAAGAGCATATAAGGGAAATAGAAGAAAAACATGCGATTATGATGGAACAGGAGAGGCTTGCATCTTTAGGACAGCTAATAGGAGGAATCGCCCATAACTTGAGAACGCCTATCATGTCCATTGCCGGAGCTATAGAGGGGTTGAAGGATCTTATAAAAGAGTATGACGAATCAATTGATGATGAAAAAGTAACAAGAGAAGACCACCACGAAATAGCAAAAGAGATGAAATCATGGATTGAGAAGATGAAGCCGTATTGTACATATATGTCCGATATTATCACTGCGGTAAAAGGACAGACTGTACAAAAGGGAAATCAGGAAGAGAACAGTTTCACACTTTATGAACTCCATAAAAGAATAGAAATTCTTTTTGAATATGAGCTGCGAAAACAGCACTGTAAACTGAACACAGTGTATAATATGGATATGGATACAAGGATACAAGGCGATATAAGCGTACTTGTACAGGTTTTGAATAATCTTATTGTAAATGCAGTAGATGCATATGACAGTTCAGGTGGAAATATTGAACTTACTGTTAACCGGAGTGAAAAGGTTATAGAATTTATAGTCAGAGATCATGGAAGAGGTATACCTGCAGACCTGCAAAGCAAGCTGTTTAAAGAGATGGTGACCACAAAAGGTACTAAGGGGACGGGATTGGGTCTATACATGTCTTATTCGAATATTAAAGCCAGATTCTGCGGGAAAATGAGGTTCGAATCAGAAGAGGGAAAAGGAACTGCATTTTATATCTATATACCTGTGAAATAAGTTGATGAGCAAAGTCAGGTAATAAAGAAAAGGAAGATTATATCAAATATGATCTTCTTTTTTTGTATATTTTGTATTATGACATGAATTCATGTTTACTGCATCACAATATTCTACAATAATCTATACTATATACAAAATTTGAATAATTTTTCTGTATATATTGAATTTTCTATGAAAATATGCTAATATACACAAAGAGAATACAAGTGTGCACCGCACGAGGACACGGAGGGCTTATGAATAAGAATTCTACTTACTTTCTTGTCGACGCTTCAGTATTGCCTGAGGTTTTTTCGAAAGTCATAGAAGTAAAAAAGCTTCTAAGTAAGGAAAAAATCAAGGCTGTAAATGAAGCTGTCAAGGAAGTGGGATTAAGCCGCAGTGCTTACTATAAATACAAGGATTTTGTATTTCCTTTTTATGAGACCTCAAGAGGTAAAGTTATTACCTTATTCTTTGTTGTGGAAGATTTTTCGGGCATCCTATCGAGTATCATCAATAAAATTGCTGCTGCAAAAGCTAACATTTTGACTATAAATCAGAATATTCCCATTAATAGTCTTGCTGACGTGACCATCTCTATAGAAACTGCGGGGATGGTAGTAGAGCTGGAAGAATTAATGGATGAGATAAGCAAGCTTGAAGGTGTAAGACGACAGGAAATTCTAGCAAGAGAGTGATGGAGGTAGGTTTATGGTATATATAGGTATATTGGGTTATGGTGTTGTTGGATCTGGAGTTGCTGAAGTTATCAGAAAAAACAGCTCCAGTATAAAAGTAAGGGCAGGAGAAGAAATCAAGGTAAAGAAAATTCTTGATATCCGTGATTTTTCTGACAGCCCTGACAAAGATGTCCTGACAAAAAATTCGGATGATATATTCTCTGATGATTCAATAAGCATAGTAGTAGAAACAATTGGTGGAGCCAGAATAGCATATGATTTTACTAAAAAGGCCCTGCAAGCGGGTAAAAGTGTAGTAACCTCAAATAAAGAATTGGTTGCAACACACGGTCCGGAACTTCTAAAACTTGCCAGGGAGAATAATGTAAGCTATCTTTTTGAAGCAAGCGTTGGTGGAGGTATACCGATCATACGGCCTTTAAACAGGTGTCTGGCTGCAAATGAGATAAGCGGAATCATTGGAATACTCAATGGGACAACCAATTACATTCTTACCCAGATGAAGAGGGATGGGAAAAATTTTGCTGAAGCACTGAAGGAAGCTCAGGAAAAAGGCTATGCAGAAGCAGATCCCACTGCTGATATCGAGGGACATGATGCTTGCAGGAAAATAGCTATTTTATCATCAATTGCATATAATGAATTTGTAGACTATAAAGATATTTACACTGAAGGAATTACCAGAATCAGTCTTGAGGATATGCATTATGCTGAAGCTATGAATTCTGCAATAAAACTCATTGGAATGAGTAAACGTATTGATGGAAAGGTTTTTGCGAGGGTAAGTCCGGCGTTGGTCAGTAAAACCAGCCCATTGTCTAACGTTGAGGATGTATTTAATGCAATAGTTGTTAAAGGTAATGCTATTGGAGATGCAATGTTTTATGGACGCGGTGCAGGAAAGCTTCCTACTGCAAGTGCAGTGGTTGCAGATGTAATTGATATAGTGAAGCATGCGGAAGGCACTATAGGGACTACATGGGTAGTAAAGGAAGAGAGTAACACAATTAATAAAGATGAAGTAGAGACAAAATTTTTCATAAGAGTAAAAACTGAGGATATAAAAAGAACAGAGATTTCCATAGGGGAATTATTTGGAAATATAAACAGGGTCAAAACAGGGAATATATCTGTTGAGGATGAAGTTGCTTTTGTAACAGGAAGAATACCTGAAAAACGCCTTGCGGAAATTGTTAATAAACTGAAGGATTTTGAATTTGTTATTGATATAGCAAACATGATCAGGGTTTTGGATGAATAGGGTATAGGTCGGGATGCATGGCTGTTCATAATTAATTAGGTTTAAGGATAGTTTAAACAGAACGGGGGATTATTCGATGAAAGTAGCAAAATTTGGTGGTACTTCTATGGCTAATGCAGAACAGATAAAAAAGGCATGCGACATTGTGCTGGCAGATGCTGAAAGAAAGCTCGTAGTTGTATCGGCGCCTGGAAAGCGCTATAAAGAAGATATAAAGGTAACTGACCTTCTTATAAACTGTGCAGAAAAGTTTCTTAAAAACGGTTCTGCGGAAGAAGAACTTATGGCTGTTGTAGGCAGGTATGCAGAAATCGCTGCTGATTTCAACCTTTCAAATGAAATAGTTGAGGTTATAGAAAATGACCTCAGACAAAGACTATCGGCAGATACGGATAATGCGGGAAAATTTATGGACTCGTTAAAGGCTGCAGGTGAAGATAACTGTGCTAAGCTTGTAGCAGATTATTTAGCCAGTAAGGGTATTGAAGCACGTTATGTAGATCCAAGGGAGGCGGGCTTGTTTCTGAGTGATGAGTTCGGTAATGCGAGGGTGCTTCCAGAATCCTATGATAATTTAAAAGCCCTGAAAAGCTATAATGGAATTATGATTTTCCCCGGATTTTTCGGATATTCAAAATCAGGAGATGTAGTAACTTTTTCGAGGGGTGGCTCTGACATAACCGGGTCAATACTGGCTGCTGCTGTAAAAGCAGAGGTTTATGAGAATTTTACAGATGTTGATTCAGTATTTGCTGCAAACCCTAATATTATTGAAAATCCAAAACCGATTTCTGTTGTTACATACAGGGAAATGAGAGAATTATCATATGCAGGTTTTTCCGTTTTGCATGAAGAAACTCTTGAGCCTGTATACCGTATGGGTATTCCCGTAAATATAAAGAACACAAACAATCCGTCAGCACCGGGTACTTTTATTGTTCCTGACAGAGAGAACACTGACGGTCCTGTGGTAGGTATAGCAAGTGACAAGGGCTTTTGCAGCATATATGTAAGTAAATACATGATGAACAGGGAAATAGGTTTTGGACGTAAAATGCTGCAGATACTGGAAGATGAAGATATAGCTTATGAACATACTCCATCCGGTATAGACAATATTTCAGTAATATTAAGAGAAAAGCAGCTGGATAATGACAAGGAAGAGCGTATCATAAGGCGTATTAAGGATGAACTGAATGTAGATGATGTTTCTGTTGAACATGATCTGGCAATGGTTATGATTGTAGGAGAAGGAATGAGAA
Organism: Clostridia bacterium; assembly: GCA_026414765.1. Lineage (NCBI taxonomy): Bacteria > Bacillati > Bacillota > Clostridia > Clostridia bacterium. Next base: position 133,507 of record JAOAIJ010000052.1, read on the forward strand.
ACACTGTCGGGATTATGTCCAGGGCAAGCTCAGCCTTTGCATCTGCAAATGTTAACCTTGAAATGATAAATCAGGGCTCTTCTGAAGTAAGTATGATGTTTGGTGTAAAAGCAAATGACGCTACCAAAGCTTTGAAGGCTTTATATAAAGAATTTTTTAGCTGATTTTATGATAAGCATAATTAAGATATAAGAAATAAAGAGAAGTCTAAACAAAGAACCTAGTGTAGAATAGGTTCTTTGTTTATTTTTCATATGGATCGCAAATAGGATCGGAATTTCTTAAATTGAACAAGAATATCGGAAGCAAGAATGCCGGGAAAATACTTAATACTGTGTATAGTAATGCTTTGTTCTTACCCCTGTACATCTTGTACAGATAATATAGTGCTGCTATCGAAATGATCAGATTGGCAAAACCCAGCAAGGAGCCAAGGAAGTAAACCCTGTCAAATATCATTACAATTAAAGATGCGGCAGGAAGGAAAAACTCCGGCCTGGCTATATCTATACCGAATATTCTAAGTCTATTAAGCAGCTTGCCTACTATATAAAGCTGCAAAACAGGAATAAATGCAAGCCAGCCGAACTCTATTCCACGGCGCTGTGCCATTCCATACAGTCCGCAGGCCGCGAGTATGTATAGACAAATACCAATAAGCACAACAAGCAATAAAACAGCGGCTCCTAAAGCAAGTATTGTACCAGCAATGCCAAGAAGCCCAAACTCCCCAGAAAACATTTGTCAACCTCCTGTAAAAAGATATCTTAATTCTATATTAAATACACCTTTATTGCAAATGTGTGTAAAAACATAATAATCAGAGATATTTATATGTAAAGCTGCGGGAAGTATCCCTTCTGCGAGGCAAAAGAACTGAAAAAGTATTTGACAAAGTCTTCTACATTTTAGAAAATAGTAGGGTAAGATTATGTTTACATGGAGAGTGAAATGGAATCAAATTATAAGCCCAAAATGCTGAAAAGCGTAAGCGAGTATCTATCTAAATCTACCAAATTCTACGACTTAAAAGGAGAGTACACAGCTCCTGTCGTTTTTGTACTTGTTTTAGCGGTAAATTTCTTAAGTTATTATCTTTTTGGATCTATTTCTTACGATATAGATTTTTCAAAACCTGAAGGTCTGGAGAACTTAAAAGCCGCTTCCTCACAGATGATATTGGTTTTTTTTGTCACTAATATTCTGACGAATCTTATTTCTGCAGTTTACTTGCATTCATACATCAGAGAATTGAAAGGTGAGGTATGCAAGTTGAAAGATAGTATCGCTGTAACAGGTAAGAACTCCATAATGATAGTATTTACTTATCTTACGGTTTTCATTTATATTCCTGTTTATGCGCTACTGCTCAAACTGCCGGATTTGACAGCTTATGTGGCGTCAGGTATCTTTACACTTGTTGCTGTTTTCTTCATAGTCTTATATTTTGTTCTGATATTCAGTACATGTTATATACAGGATAAGGGAAGTAGAATTTTCAGTGCCTTTAGGGCAAGCTCAAATCTAACCAAAGGGCATAAGATAGAAATATTTAGTATTATCCTGATTTTTAAGTTCCTATCTCTTGTGTTTATGTTTTTTGCCGTATCTTTTGTACCGGCTCAGGATAATGGGATTATTGTTTTTTTTGTTGAATCCTTTGTCAGCACAATAATAAGCTTGATAGAGATTAGAATTGTGGGACTGATGTATTTTGATCTTGAGTACTAAAAACAGGAGAATGATTTTTCATTCTCCTGTTTTGTTTTCTTGTGGAGGTAGCTCCGGGGGTGCTTGTATTTTTTGTTGAAGTTTTTCCTGTTCTTTTTTCTTCTGTTCACTACGCTGCTTCTGTTTTTCCAATATTAGACTGTAAGTTTGATTTGTAACTTTTCCGTTAACCCTGATTTTATTATCCTTTTGAAATTTCCTTATGCTGTTTGAAAGGCTGCTGCCGAAAACTCCATTAGGATAACCATGGAAATACCCAAGTTCCTTAAGATTTTTTTGCACTTCCAGCACATCTGATCCGATATCACCACTCTTAAGTACTCTGAATACTCTATTTGTGTGTGAAATTGTCACTGTAGTACCATGAGGAACCATTTTATATAATTCTGCAACATCTTTATTTTTCATCCGTATACAACCTTTTGAAGAATTTGATTTTCCTATGAACCAGGGATAGACAGTTCCATGTATTCCATATTTACCCCAGGGTACGTTGAAACCCATCCAGGAACCTCCAAAGCCTTCCCCCCATTTATCTTTATTTACTATTCTCCACGTTCCTAAAGGAGAAGGGGTAGTTGGTTTACCGCCTGAAACAGGATAGGTTTTAAGGAGCTGGTCATTTTTATATACATACAGCATCAATTGGTCAAGATTGATGTGTATATGATACCCTTTTCTAACCGGTGTTTTATCTTCTTTTGCATCTTTTTGAGATTCTGACGGATCCTTGAGAGGTGAACCTTCAATCTGTGTAGTTTCAAGATAGCTTGGATGCGAGTCGTCAAGTATTAAGATATTATCCCACAGGTAAAATGCTATAAGGAAGAAAAGTGCGGCGCACAGAATAACTATAAATCTCTTATGCAGCAAAATCATACCCCCATAAACTTACTATAGTAGAATTTGAACAATTTGTTATACATTATTTATATGAAGGTAGTTGATGTTATATATTAAGGGTGCAAGTCTATTTTTAAAAAAAATTGCCAGCGGATAGGGATGAGCTATATCCAAAAAAAGTGTGAAATAAAAAACTCCTTCTAAAAAGGAGTTTAGCAGTGTCGCGGTACTTTATTCTTATCAGAAATCATAAGGAATCAGTGGGTAATCAATCGTTTTCTATAAAAGATATGTCAATTTCCAAAGAGCCTCCAACATTTAGCATGAGAGGAATTGATACTGTAGTCAGCTTATTTGGTGAAAACTGCATGTTATCGCCTGTAAGTATTGTCGGAGGGGTAATGTCTATATTTAGGCCTTTACCATAGAAAACTGTGGCGGTATTTCCCATTATCATATTTCCTAATTCTGACAATGCGCTTTTTGCCATTTCATCCAGCTCAGTTACGGGCATGCCCATCATCATTGCGGATGCTATACTGCGTGCTACGTCCTTGCTCATGGAGAAAACTGCCTGACCCTTTATTTTCCCGGTTATACCTACTATAATAACAACATTACTGCTTGAATACGGAGCATTTTTTACATAAACTTTTCCTAATGTTAAATCAATTGCTGCTACTTCCTTAAGTACATTTTTACTCGCTTCGATAAATGGATTGATATATTGTACATTCATAGAGTTTTCTCCTGTGGATTGTATTGTTTACAATGAAATTGCTAAAATAACATTTAGGAAGTGCTTGAAAAAGTAAGCAGAGAGTTTTATTAATAAAACTCTCTGGATAATGGTGGGCAATGAGGGGCTCGAACCCCCGACTTTCACCACGTCAAGATGACACTCTACCAGCTGAGTTAATTGCCCGTAAAAACTTGATAAATCAATTGATGTTGTATATAAGGTTAATTTATATTATAGATAATATTTTAAATGCTAGATAAAATGCTGTCAAGTGTTAATCTTTTCTCAAATACAAAGTGATTTTCTATAGTCCCTCGGAGAAACGTGCTTTATTTTTTTAAACGCCTTTGAAAACAACAGTTGATCTTCATATCCCACAGAACGGGAGATGTCGCCTATCGATAAAATACGGTTGTGCATGAGATCACAAGCTTTATCAATCCTGAAGTTTATTAAAAATTCCTGCGGAGATACCTTAAGATACTCTTTAAAAACAGAATAGAGGTAGCTCCTGTCCAGACCTATATAAGACGCCAATTCACATATGCTGATCTCACGTGAATAGTTCATTGCAATATATTCTACTGCTTTCTTTATATAGATCTCCTTTTTATTTTCATTGTTGTCATAAGTATGGATACTACCTAAAGTTTCAATTAATTGGGACAGGAAAACATATAAAAGGCCGAGCATACGTATTTCTCTTCCTTTCCCCAAGTTATTTGAAGCAATCATTTGTGAAAGACAATCTTTTAAGAAGTCGTCATTGTCATATGTAAATACAGGGGTATTTGCAGTTAGACCTGCACGCTTTAGGTATGTCTCAGCTTTTACTCCGTGGAAGCCCACCCAGGAGTATCTCCATGGATCTTTATTATCAGCCTGGTAATAAGTTGCTGTATTAGGGCAAATAAGAAATCCCTGGCCGGCTTTTAATTCATAGGAGTTGTTTCCTGTTTGAAATACACCTTTTCCCTTTATGATATAGTGTACTAAAAAGTGATCCCTTACCGCCGGTCCCCAATAGTGTCCGGGGGTACAGTCTTCTATGCCACACCTGTACATGTTCAAATCTGTATGAACAGGCTTGTTAATATATATCTTTTCTAACAAAACATTTCACCTGTTTCCATAAATGTTTTCGTATATACAGCAAATTGAAATTATTTGGCAATAAAGCTTAGAATAGATGCTTGTATTATGTGGATTTTACTCAGGTAAACTAAAGCTTTACAACATTATAACATATTTACATAACATATTGCTATTTACTTTAAAATGCTATGACTTAAAATGAAACTATAAGGAACATATCAATTACGGATGAATTCCTCTTCTTTGTTTATTCGACCAAAAGCGGATTGCAGAATGGACTGATCAAAATAATCATATCATATATGATATCAATAGGAGGCAAATCATGCATAAGATAGAACCTGCTTATGAAATAGAAAGACTCCTCAAATTTGGACAACACTGGGGCTTGTTGGGCAAATGGGATATTGTTCCTGTACGGAATGCAATACTGGACCTTCTTCAGATTTTTGAGCCGTTTGAAGGAAATGTAGATGAGAAGGTAGATAATTGCCCTGCAGGAATTCTGAACAACCTGCTTGATTATGCTTTCCAGACAGGTCTTTTAAAAGAGAATTCAATAACTTATAGAGATCTGCTGGATACAAAAATAATGGGTCTGATGATGCCGGGACAGTCCCAGTTAATCAGGAATTTTTATGATACAGTAAGGGAAAAATCCGTAAGGGCAGCTACAGATGAGTATTATTCATTGTCCAAAGCATCAAACTATATAAGGACGGACAGGATTGAAAAGAATCTGTATTGGGTTTCGCCAACAGAATATGGAGATATTGAAATTACTGTAAACCTATCAAAACCTGAAAAAGACCCAAAAGCTATAGCAGCGGAAAAAAATATGAAAAAGAGCGATTACCCTAAGTGTCTGCTATGTGTTGAGAATGTAGGGTATGCCGGTAGAGTAAACCATCCTGCAAGGCAAAACCACAGAGTGATTCCGATTGAGCTAAGCAATGAACAATGGTTTTTTCAATATTCACCTTATGTTTACTATAATGAGCACTGTATTATTTTTTCTGAAACACATCGCCCTATGAAAATAGATAAAAAAACATTTGTTGGACTGCTTGATTTCGTAGAGCAAGTACCTCACTATTTTCTCGGATCAAATGCCGAGTTGCCTATTGTTGGCGGATCAATACTGAGTCATGAGCATTTCCAGGGGGGACACCACAGATTCCCGATGGAAAAGGCCCTGGTAGAGAGAGCTTTTACATATAAGAATTATCCGGGTGTTAAGATTGGGATTGTAAAGTGGCCTATGTCTGTTATCAGGATAGCAGGTAAAAGTAAATATGATCTGGCGGAAGTGGCTGGATACATATTGGAACAATGGAGAAAGTATAGCGATAATACGGCAGATGTACTGGCATTCAGCGAAGAAAATGGGAGAAGCGTTCCTCATAATACAATAACACCTATTGCAAGGGAAAATCAGGACCAGGAATTTGAATTAGATCTGGTACTAAGAAATAATCGTATCTCAGAGGAATATCCGGATGGAATATTCCATCCACATAAAGAATTCCATCATATAAAAAAAGAAAATATCGGACTTATAGAGGTTATGGGACTGGCTGTACTGCCGGGAAGGCTGGATGAAGAGATGAAAGAAATAGAATCCATCCTTACGGGTAATAGGGAGTTTGATGAAAAAGAAGTAAAAAATGATGAAGGACTTGCAAAACATTTTCCATGGATTAAGAAAATGGTTTCTGAATATGGTACAAATAATGAAAAAACAGAAGCCACTAAAATACTGCGCATTGAAATAGGGAAGATATTTGCCTGTATTCTTGAGAATGCAGGAGTGTTTAAACGGAATAAGAATGGCACAGATTCATTTATCAGGTTTATGGATCATTTGGGATTTAAGGCGAATTAATTTTTGTAAACTGGAGGTAAAATAATGAAAATAAAGAATCTGATAGAGAAATTCATTGGGATTTTCGGAGATAACGGGGAAAATCTGAGAGTATTCTCAGCTCCGGGACGTGTCAACCTTATAGGAGAACATACGGATTATAATGGCGGCCTCGTTTTCCCAGCTGCTCTTACATTAAACTCTACAGTAGTTGCAAGATCGCGTGAAGACAGACACATTAACCTTATAGCAGACGATCTGGGCGTGATGGTTTCTGCATCACTTGATGAACTTGATAATTATAGGGAGATAAAGTGGGGAAATTACCAGCTTGGTGTGGCGGATGAATTGCAGAAAGCCGGGTACAAGCTTACCGGATGTGACATGCTTTTTTATGATGCTGTTCCTTTAGGGAGCGGCCTATCTTCCTCAGCGGCCATAGAAATTGTTACTGCCATAACCCTTGTTACTCTGGGAAACGAAATACATGGTATAGATAAAGCTATAGATATGATTGATATGGCAAAAATCAGTCAGATTGCCGAACATAACTATATTGGTGTAAAATGTGGTATAATGGATCAGTTCGCATCTGCTATGGGAAAGGCTGGGCATGCCATTTTTCTTGATTGCAGGGATATGAATTATAAACATGTACCACTTGATATCAAAGGGTATAAGATTATTTGTTCAAATACTAAAAAGAAGAGAAGTCTGGCATCTGTAAAATATAATGAGCGGAGAATTGAGTGTGAAAAAGGACTTGGAGTTTTAAAAACTGCATTACCCGGAGTAACATGTCTGGGGGATATATCGGTAGAGCAGTTTGAAAAATATAAACACATTATTGAGGATGAGATAGTCAGAAAAAGGGTAGAGCATGTCATATATGAGGACGACAGGGTTTTAAGATCTATTGAAGCTTTGGAACGGGAAGACATAGAGTTGTTTGGAAGGTATTTGGTTGAGTCACACAATTCTTTGAGGGATCTTTTTGAAGTTACGGGTGAAGAACTTGATACACTGGTTGAAGAAGCTCTGAAAATTGATGGAGTGATTGGGTCAAGGATGACAGGAGCCGGTTTTGGGGGATGCACTGTAAGTATTGTCAGAGAAGAGAATATAGAAGAGTTTATAGAACAGGTTGGAGAAGCTTATTTACAGAAAATAGGACACAATGCGGAATTCTATGTAACAGAAACAGGTGATGGAGGAAGAGAAATAAAGGAGGTGTAAATATGGCAGTTTTGGTAACGGGTGGTGCCGGGTATATAGGGAGCCATACAGTTGCTGAATTATTGAGTTCAGGTGAAGAGGTAGTTGTACTGGATAACTTGCAAAAAGGGCATAGAGAGGCAGTGGTTGGCGGTAAATTCTATCAGGGAGACCTCCGGGATGATGAATTCATGGATAAGATGTTTGGCGAAAATGATATTAAGGCAGTAGTACATTTCGCAGCAGATTCGCTTGTCGGGGAAAGTGTAGGAGAACCGCTCAAGTACTACAATAACAATGTTGTTTCTACTTTGAAACTACTGAATAAAATGAAAGAACACGGTGTTAATAAGATAGTCTTTTCGTCGACGGCTGCTACCTATGGCGAGCCGGAAAATACTCCGATACTTGAAACAGACAGGACAGTTCCGACAAATCCCTACGGAGAGACCAAACTTACAGTTGAAAAAGCTTTAAAATGGGCAGATAATGCATATGGTATAAAATATACTTCTCTAAGATACTTTAATGCTGCAGGTGCTCATATGAGCGGCATTATAGGAGAAGATCACAACCCGGAAAGTCATTTGATCCCGATTGTTCTTCAAGTTGCTTTGGGAAAAAGAGAAGAAGTAAGCATATTCGGTGATGACTACAATACACCGGATGGTACATGTATCAGGGACTATATACACGTTACCGATCTTGCCCAAGCTCACATTTTGGCATTAAAGAAGCTGGAATCCGGGGGAGATAGCAGAATTTATAACCTTGGTAATGGAAAAGGCTTCTCGGTAAAGGAAGTTGTTGAACTGGCACGAGAGGTGACAGGTAAAGATATAAAAGCTGTGATTTCCGAAAGGCGGGCCGGCGATCCTGCTGTATTAGTGGCATCCTCGGAAAGGATACGAAAGGAACTTAACTGGCAGCCCAAATATAATGATTTAAGAACGATTATTGAAACTGCATGGAATTGGCATAAAAACAACCCTGAAGGCTACAGAGACTGATAAATCTATAAAAAGCTGTTATACTGGGCAAGCTTAGTATAATAGCTTTTATTTTTGATTTTACTGTGGTAAAATAGTCCAGATAAAACTATAAGGGGTTGTGCTAAAGATGCTTCTTGCTGATGATTGGAAAGATTATGAGTTGATAGATACCGGCGGGGGAGAAAAGCTAGAACGCTGGGGTAAATACATATTAAGGCGCCCGGACCCGCAAGCCATATGGCCCATATTGGACAAGTCAGGCAAGTGGGATAAGGTCAGTGCACATTATCATAGAAGTAAGAGTGGTGGAGGCACTTGGGAATATAAAACAAAGATGCCTGAAAGATGGATAGTTTCATATGGAGAGTTAAAGTTCCATGTTGAGCCTACCGGCTTCAAACACACTGGCTTATTCCCTGAACAAGCGGTAAACTGGAGATGGATTATTGACAAAATCCGTTCTTCAAAAGATAAAGTAAAGGTTCTCAATCTGTTTGCATATACGGGTGGTGCAACAGTTGCTGCTGCATATGCCGGTGCTGAAGTATGTCATGTGGATGCTTCAAAAGGAATGGTGGCAAGAGCCAAGGAGAATATACAGTTGTCAGGGCTGGCTGATAAACCTGTAAGGTTTATTACTGATGACGTTATTAAGTTTGTTGAACGTGAAAAACGCAGGGGAAACTGCTACGAAGCAGTTATAATGGATCCGCCTTCGTATGGAAGAGGTCCGGGAGGGGAACTGTGGAAGATAGAAGATGAGCTTTATAAGCTTGTTACTCTTTGCATAGACATACTATGTCCCAGACCTGTATTCTTTCTCATAAATTCATATACAACAGGACTTGCACCAACAGTACTGAACAATATTCTTTCCCTGTCTATGAGCAGAAAATTTGGGGGAAGAGTTACCAGTGATGAAATAGGTTTGCCATCCACTTTATCGCAGTTAGTGCTGCCATGCGGTGCTTCAGGCAGATGGGAAGCATAAGCGGGAGAGAGGTGCGTGGCATGAACATAAAAATTATTTATGAAGATAATCATTTGCTTGTGGTTGAAAAACCGGTAAATATACTATCACAGGCTGATGAGACAGGGGATGCTGATTTGCTGACACTTCTGAAACAGGATGTCAAGGTCAGGTATAGCAAACCCGGAGAGGTTTTTCTAGGTTTGGTTCACCGCTTGGACAGGCCTGTAGGTGGCGTTATGGTTTTTGCAAAAACCTCAAAAGCAGCTTCAAGGTTATCAGAACAGATACGGACAAGGAAATTCAAAAAGACCTATCTGGCTGCAATACATGGTGTACCTGAAAATGTAAGCAATCAGCTTGTGGATTATCTTATTAAGGATGGTAAAACAAATACTGTAAGGGTGGTTGATAAATCACATAAGGAAGCAAAAGAGGCTGTTCTTGACTATCAAATTCTGGACAACACAGATGACTTGAGTCTGGCCAGAATTAATCTGCATACAGGACGCCCTCATCAGATCCGTGTACAGTTTTCACATATCGGACACCCCTTATATGGTGACCAGAAATACGGTGCGGATAAGAACAAAGCAGGGCAGCAGATTGCCTTATGGTCGTACTCGATAGTCTTAAATCATCCGGTTCTTCGAACTGAAGTTGTGTTTAAATGTACACCTCCGGATGCTTTTCCGTGGAGTGTTTTTGGACTTGATGGGATTTGATAAAATTTTATCAAGTTTTTATATTTATGATTTTCTGGCCGATTTTCTGGGTAACTATATTCTGTAATAGCAATACATTTTTGCAGCAATCGGTTTTGCAACTGTTTAGCTATAGAAAACTTGTCGTGTAAGCTGATTTTTTTACTGAGTCTTATGATATGTACTATTTAAAGAGCTTATCATACTACCGCAATAGGTTAATCTGGCAGGTCGGCATAACTGATTACATTGGAGGTGGATAATATGTGGCAACAGTTACCGGTAAATATTTATCCAGCAGCAGTTATAGCAATTGTTCCATTGCTGTGGATATTTCTGGGTATGCTGAAATTCAAGCTTCCCGCATATAAAGTCAGCCTTATAGCAGTAGCAATTAGTATACTTCCGGCAGTGTTCATATGGAAAATGCCTTTGGTATACACGGCACAGTCATTGTTGGAAGGCATAATACTGGGTTTTTGGCCCATACTATGGGTGGTTTTTTCTGCGGTATTTACATATAACCTTTCTGTACGAAGTGGGGCGATGGGAAAAATTAAGACAATGTTGTCAGGAATCTCTCCCGATAGAAGAATTCAAGCATTAATTCTCGCGTTTGGCTTTGGAGGGTTTCTTGAAGCTGCAGCAGGATTTGGCACTGCAGTTGCAATTCCGGCAGGAATATTGGCAGCATTGGGATTTGAACCATTATTTGCAGCAATAATTTGTCTGGTTGCAAATACAATACCTGTTGCTTTTGGGGCTGTCGGAATACCGATAACTACTCTTGCAGAAGTGACAAAGCTTCCGGTAAATTCGTTGACGATTTATACTGCACTGCAGCTTCTGCCGTTTGTACTGATACTGCCTGCATTTCTTGTTGTGCTTACAACAGGCAATCTGAAAGGTTTGAAAGGTGTAGGGGGAATATCTTTGGCCAGTGGTCTAGCGTTTGGTATGGGTCAAACGTTGACTGCTTGGTTTATAGGACCCGAGCTGTCAGCTGTTATTGGTTCGCTTTGTGCCCTGGGCCTTTTAATTGTATGGATTAAACTTCTGCCTGTAAAAATTCCTTGGTATTTTCCGGGGGAGAATTGTAACAAAATAAAGACAACTCTGAATATTGATTTTGTTGAAGGACTAAAAGCCTGGAGCCCATATATACTGATACTTGTTCTCATACTTGTAACAAGAATGATTCCTTTCCTGGATTTCCTGAATCATTTTCCCTTTGAGCTAAAACAGCAGTTTTACTTTGGACCGGGCGGAAAACCAATGTCATTTAAGCTTATCACAAACCCCGGGACTGTAATTGTTGTTTCGGCTCTGATAGGAGCAGCTTTTCAGGGGGTGCCGGTAAAAACAATGTTTATTGTAGCGTGGGCTACTTTAAAACAGATAGCGAAGACCATAGCTACAGTGCTGTCCATAGTTTCTCTTGCTAAGATCATGGGATACAGCGGAATGATATCGTCTGTTGCTGCAGCACTGTCAAATATTACAGGAGGCTTTTTCCCGTTAATATCTCCATTGATAGGGGCACTGGGAACATTTATTACAGGCAGTGATACGTCAGCAAATGTACTTTTCGGAGAATTGCAAAAGCAGACCGCATTGCAGATAGATGCAAATCCTTCATGGATTGCTGCCGCAAACGCAAGCGGAGCTACAGCCGGAAAGATGATTTCACCACAGAGCATAGCAATAGCAACGACAGCAACAAATCTTTCCGGAAGTGAAGCGAAGATACTTTCAAAGACAATGAAATACGCTGCGGGCTTTGTAATACTACTTGGGATTTTTGTATATTCCATTAACTATTTCTTTATAAATTAAAGTAAGAATTATGTACAAAAAAATAGACTTATTTAGTATAGTTTTATGGCTTAAAATGTTGCTGCTTATGGTATAGAATATAAGTTGATTAACATATATTTGCGGGGTCTTTCAAATGAGTATAAAAGGATTATTCAGCAGCATTTATTTTAGCCATTCTCCGCTTACAAAAGCTGACTATCATAGGAGCAGAACTCTGTTTATTTTTGAAAATGTGACTGCTACGGGTATTTTTACGCTCACAAGCGGCGCGTTTTTGGCAGGTTATGCAGAGTACCTGGGAGCAAATGATCAGTTTAATGGTATTATTGCCGCAGTCCCTGCCTTGTCAGGTGTAATTCAAGTGATTTCACCTATGATTTTTGAAAAACTGGCAAGGAGAAAGTTTCTAATATCTTTATTCTGTATAATTTTCAGGTTGCTGCTTGGTACAATGGTCTTTATACCTTTACTTGTAGAAAGTAAGCTTATGAGGCTGAGTCTCCTTTTTGGGATGTATCTTGCAGCGTACCTCATGGTTTCATTCATTTCGCCTGCTGCATCTAACTGGCTTATAAACCTTACACCTGAAAGTATGAGGGGCAGGTATTTCGGGCGAAAAGATTCATATGTGCTGGCTTTGACTACAGTTATTTCACTTTTTATGGGCAAGATACTTGATATATATAAAAACAATGGAGATACGTACACCGGGTTCATACTGGTATTTGTGTTTGTTATCATCCTGGCAGTGACTAACTTTACAATTATTTCATCAATAAAAGAACCTGCTGTTTCTGTAAATAGAGTTCCGCTTAATATAAAGAGCGTACTTACAGTACCTTTGAAGGATACAAAGTTCAGAAAAATAGTTATGTTGTTTGTATTGTGGAATGTAGGCCTGCAGGTTGGCGGACCGTTTTTTGGGGTGTATCTGGTTACGGGCTTGAAGCTGAAATATACTTATATTATGATCATGAGTATGCTTCAGGCAATCACCAGTGTGATACTTGTGAGGTACTGGGGAAAACTTGCTGATAAAAGATCCTGGACCTTTACTACAAAAATGTCTATAGGTATTTTAGCTGTCTGCCATTGCATGTGGTTTTTTGTAAATCCGATAACGGCATATATTCTTGTTCCGGTTGGGTTTATTCTGGGGGGAGCAGCTTGGGCAGGCATAAATATATCACTTTTTAACATACAGTTTGCTTATTCGCCAGAAGAAGGAAGGACTGTCTACTTGGGTTTCAACGCAGCACTAGGTGGTATTGTGGGGTTTCTAACCGCCTTTTTCGGCTCATTTGTGGTAGGAAGCCTGGAGGGGCATGAACTCATGATATCCGGTTTTTCAATAGGAAATATGCAGGTTGTATTTGGGCTTTCAGGAATTTTCCTTTGTGGCTGTGTTGCATTTATACACCGTGTTTTAAGTGAAAATGGTAAGATTAGCGGAAAAAAGGATAAATATCAACATTCAGAAAAAATTTCATAAGTGTTGTATGATATAAAGTTTTGTGGTATAATAATACAAATTAATTTACTTAAATGCTATGAAAGAGAAAAGTAGGCGTGGATTTTTTATTCAGAGAGAGGATACCTGAAAAGCTATATAATAATGTTTTTCCGGCTGAAAGTATTCTTGTAAAATGAAACGTTGAAGTTCCCTCTGGAGCTGCATCCTGAACATATTGAGGTTATGTTACAGACTTCCATATAGAGTAGGCGATGACGGAGCAAACCCGTTAAAGTAAGAGAATAATAACTCGACGTGTTTTTGAGTACGTTATTCTAGCAAGAGTTTACTGTATTATGCAGTGAAAATTTGGGTGGTACCGCGGAATGATAACTTTCGTCCCTTTTGGGATGAAAGTTTTTTTGTGTTTTTGAATAAATAACCAATTATTTAAACAAAATTTTCATAGATAGGAGGAATCACAAAATGAAAGATCAATTGAATAATATCAAAATCCAGGCAGAAAAAGAACTTTCAACAGTATCGGCAATGCAGGAACTTGAGAATATCAGGGTAAAGTATCTTGGAAAAAAAGGTGAGCTCACAGCCGTACTAAGGGGTATGGGTGCTCTGTCGGCAGAAGAAAGGCCTGTTATAGGGCAGTTGGCTAATGAAGTGAGAGCATATATTGAAGGTAAGATAGATGAAAAAGAGTGTGATTTGGAATCAAAGGAAAAAGAGTTGAAATTTAAGCAGGAGGTAATAGATATTACCATGCCTGGTAAGAAAAAAGACTTCGGAAGAAAACATCCATTGACCCAGGTAATAGATGAAATCAAGGAAGTCTTCCTTGGTATGGGATACCAGATTGCAGAAGGACCGGAAGTGGAGCTTGATTATTTTAGCTTTGAAGCTATGAATATTCCTAAAAACCATCCTGCAAGAGATGTACAGGATACATTTTATATTGATGAAAATGTAGTACTGAGACCCCATACATCACCGGTACAGGCAAGAGTGATGAAAACACAGAAACCTCCGATAAGAGTAATATGTCCCGGTAGAGTTTACCGTTCTGATGATGTAGATGCTACACATTCGCCTGTATTCCACCAGATTGAGGCACTGGTTATAGATAAAGGTGTAACTATGGGAGACCTGGTAGGTACTCTGCAGGTTTTTGCAAAGGCTCTTTTTGGAGAAAAGACAAAAATACGTTTAAGACCTCATCACTTTCCTTTTACCGAACCAAGCGCAGAAGTGGATGTATCCTGCTGGGGCTGTGGTGGAAAAGGCTGCAGGATATGTAAGGGCGAAGGCTGGGTAGAAATACTGGGAGCTGGTATGGTGAATCCAAAGGTTTTAAGAGAGTGTGGAATAGATCCTGATGAGTATAGTGGATTTGCTTTTGGATTAGGCGTAGAGAGAGTAGCCATGTCAAGATTTAATATTGATGATATGAGGCTTCTGGTTGAAAATGATGTGCGTTTTCTTAAACAATTCTAATGCGACGCTAGGTTGCTGAATAAGATTGAAAGGAGTTTTATTATGAAAATACCTTTGAGATGGTTGAGAGATTACGTTGATATAAATGTAACCCCCAAGGATTATGCGGATGCTATGACTATGTCGGGATCCAAGGTTGAGGGAGTTGAAAAGCAGGGGGAAGAGGTTATAAATGTAGTTGCCGGAAAAATAATATCTCTTGAAAAGCACCCTGATGCAGACAAACTCCAGGTATCCAAGGTTGATATCGGGAGCGGAATCATTCAGGTGGTTACAGGTGCACAGAATATCAGTGTGGGAGATTTTATACCTGTTGCCCTTGATGGTGCTGAACTTCCGGGCGGGAAAAAAATTAAAAAAGGCAAGCTGAGGGGAATCGAGTCAAATGGAATGATGTGTTCAGTCAATGAACTTGGCTATACAAAATATGATTTTCCTGACGCGGATGAGGATGGAATCTATATTCTGCCGGCAAAACTGATAAAAGAAAAGTATGCGGATAAGAGTATACTTGGGATGGATATAAGGGAAGTTTTGGGAATAGATGATGATGTTGTAGAGTTTGAAATAACTCCAAACAGACCCGATTGTCTTAGTATAATAGGAATAGCCAGAGAAACAGCAGCAACTCTGGGAACAACCTTTAAGAAACCTGTCATAAGCGTTACGGAAGCAGGTGGTAATGTAAATGAGATTGCAAGTGTTGAAATACGGGATGCAGACTTGTGCCCCAGGTATGCGGCGAGAATTATCAGAAATGTAAAAATCGGCGATTCACCGGAATGGATGAAGGAGAGGTTGAGAGCTGCTGGAATCAGGCCTATCAATAACATAGTAGATATAACAAACTATGTAATGCTGGAAATGGGTCAGCCTATGCATGCCTTCGATCTTGACAATATCAAGGGTTCAAAGATTGTTGTCAGAAGAGCTGCGGAAGGTGAAACTATAGAAACTCTGGATGGTAGTGAGAGAAAGCTTCAAGCCGGTATGCTTGTTATTACAGATAGTGAAAGGCCTGTCGCAGTTGCAGGAGTTATGGGTGGCGGTAATTCTGAAGTTACAGATGCGACAACAAATATTCTTTTCGAATCTGCAAGCTTTAATGGTACATCAGTGAGAATAACTTCAAAGAAGCTTGGAATGCGGACCGAGGCCTCATCAAGGTTTGAAAAGGGTCTCGATGTAAATAATACACTAAACGCTGTTAACAGAGCCGCTCAGCTTATTATTCAGTTAGGCGCGGGCGAGGTAGTGAGTGGTGTGATTGATTGCTACCCGGAAAAAGTAGAACCAAAGGTAATCAATCTTGAATGTGAGAAAATTAATGCTCTTCTTGGAACCGATGTTTCGAAGGAAGATATGGTAAAAATATTGAGAAGTGTTGATATTCAAGTGGATGAAGCCTTAAATAAGGTTACAGTGCCGACCTTCAGAATGGATATTCAAGAAATGGCTGATCTGGCAGAGGAAATAGCCAGATTCTACGGATATAATACAATAAAGCCCACACTCATGCAGGGAAAAGAGACTTCAAGGGGAGTAAAAACCTTCAAACAGAAGATTGAAGACAGAATACGTGATACTATAACTGCTTCGGGGCTTTCCGAGATATATACCTACTCATTTACAAGTCCCGGTGTATTCGACAAAATCAACATTCCTGAGGGCAGCCCACTTAGAAATGCTGTTGTTATTTCCAACCCTCTAGGAGTAGATTACAGCATAATGAGAACAACTACGATTCCTGACATGCTTGAAGTGCTATCGAGAAATTATAACAGAAGAATTGATGAAGCAAGGCTTTTTGAACTGTCATATACTTATTCAAAGAGCAAGCCCAGAGAAAACCAGATTGAGGGAATAGATGAAAGCAGCCTTCCTGATGAGATTGAAACACTTACCCTGGGTATGTACGGTAATGTAGACTTTTTTGATATCAAGGGTGTAATCGAAGGATTGCTTGGAGAACTCAAGATATCAGATTATGAGTTTATCAGAGAAACAGAGAATCCAACATTCCATCCAGGAAGAACAGCTGTATTGGCTATAAACGGAGAGACTGCCGGTATATTCGGAGAAATACATCCGGATGTACTGGATAAATATGATATAGCAGCCAAGGCTTATGTCGGTATTATAGAAGTAGAAATGCTTATTAAAAATGCAGGTGAGAGTGCGCAGTATAAGCCGTTACCCAAATATCCGGCTGTATCAAGGGATATAGCAATGCTGGTTAAGGATGAGGTTATGGTAAAACAGATAGAAGAAATAATAAAGCAGCGTGCCGGTAAGATTCTTGAAAGCATCAAGCTGTTTGATGTATACAAAGGAAAGCAGATTCCCGACGGAATGAAGAGCGTAGCATACTCTGTCACCTTCAGAGCGGAAGACAGGACATTAACTGATGAAGATGTAAACAAAGCTATGGCTAAAGTGATTGACGGACTTAAAAACAACATAGATGCGCAATTAAGAGAGTAATATGTTATAAAGTGTAAAATGGTAGGTCTTGTAGGGTAAATATAAATTATTTTGTAGAATGGTAGGAGGGTTTAAAATGAATAGTGAAAAAAAGAACAGTTTTTTGAGTAAGAAAGGTTCACTTCTTTCTTACAGGCCGGATATCAAGGTTTTGGATTGTACAATCAGGGATGGTGGCCTTATGAACAGCTTCAGGTTTGAGGATGATTTTGTAAGGGCGGTATATGACACCAATGTGGAAGCTGGAGTGGACTACATGGAATTTGGCTATAAAGCTTCCAGAAAGTATTTTAACGAGTCGGAATTCGGCCCATGGAAGTTTTCTGATGAAAGTGCTATCCGCAGAATTGTAGGAGAAAACAAGACATCCCTGAAAATATCCGTAATGGCTGATGCTGGGCGCACTGATTACACTAAGGACATACTTCCTAAGGAAGAAAGTGTTATTGATATGATCCGTATTGCTACCTACATTCATCAGCTTCCTGAGGCTATAGAAATGATCAAGGATGCTCACAACAAGGGATACGAAACGACTGTCAACCTGATGGCCATTTCAATGGTAAAGGAACATGAACTGGACGAAGCCCTGCAAATGCTGACTTCGACACAGGTAGACGTAATCTATTTGGTAGACAGCTTCGGTTCCCTTTACTCAGAAAGCATTCAGGAGTTAATTGCAAAGTACTTGAGTTACGCTGATGCAACAGGTAAAAAAATCGGTATTCATGCTCATAACAACCAACAACTGGCATATGCGAATACAATAGAGGCTCTGATATACGGAGCCAGCTATTTGGACGCAACAATTGGAGGTTTGGGTAGAGGCGCGGGTAATTGTAATATGGAATTGCTGCTTGGATTTCTTAAAAACCCAAAGTATCATTTGCGACCTATATTAAAGTGCATAGAAGAAAATATCATTCCAATAAAACAAAAGATTACCTGGGGCTTTGACATACCATATATGATTTCTGGACAATTGAACCAGCATCCCAAGGATGCAATCAAATTTTCAACCGGCGAAGGCAATACTCAGTATGTGAAATTCTATGATATGAGTATTGACAATGTTTGATGAAACAGGTTGATTTTTCGAATCAGATTAAAACCGGTAGAAGTATGATGGCTTCTACCGGTTTTTAATTATTTAAGCTGGCTTTCTGCCATAGCGATCATTCTCTTAACCATCTGGCCACCGATTGGGCCACCTTCCTGGCCGTTCTGCTTGGAACTTACATCTCCCTTATAATGATCGTTATTTTCTTTTACATATTGTAAATGCCCAATTTCCTGAGCGCATTCCATCTTAAACCTGGTCAAAGCTTCTCTTGAATCAGGAACCAATGGGGTTCTTGGTCTCGACATGTTATTCACCTACCTTATTAACAAGATTTTCATCAGTATTAAAAATCATTTTGCTGTTAAACTAAATCTGTATTTACTACAATAGTAGTTTAGACAGAATTCTGAATTATTTACGTATTAATTAATTCTTAAAATAGAAATAATAAAGAATACTAGAACTTAATTCGCTTTGTAGTATTTTATAGTATAACTGTAAACTTAACGTACTTTCTAAGCTAAATTTACACGGTTTGTTAACTTGAAGCAAACGGAGGATAATATGGAGAATAGTGAATTGTATAACTTTTTTAAGAATCTTGACCGATCTGCTTTTATAGATAATGAATATAAAAAGTATGCACACTATAACGAACCGTTACCTATAGGACACGAGCAGACAATATCACAGCCTACCATGGTTTACCATATGACATCCAAACTGGATTTGAATAAGCAATGCAAGGTGCTGGAAATCGGGACAGGCTCGGGATATCAGACTGCATTCCTAGCAGAGTTTGCAGGAGAAGTATATACAATTGAAAGAATAGAAAGCTTATCTGTAAAAGCTCAGGAAAGGTTGAATGCATTTGGATACACAAATATTAAGTACAGGGTTGGAGATGGAAGTGAGGGATGGAGGGAATTTGCCCCTTATGACAGGATTATAGCTACTGCTGCAGCAGGAAGAGTGCCGGACATCCTCCTCGAACAGCTGGGGCTTAAAGGGAAAATGCTTATACCTGTGGGTAAAAAAGGATTGCAGGAATTATTTGAGTTCAGTAAAAAAGAAGATGGGTCTGTAATAAAGAAATCCCTTGGGGAAGTTGTATTTGTGGAGTTTAAAGGGCAGTATGGTTGGAAAAGCTGAGTTTATGGAAATATTACAATATTGTGACAATTGACTGTAAAACATTGACATTTGACATGGTCGAAACTATAATAGCTAATGTGGTTCAAATATACTTAGTTGCTTCGCTTTTATTACACAAAAACTTCTACTATAAAAGAAAGAGGTGAGTTAAATGTTAAAGATAACTACAAAAGAAATGGATTCAACAGAATATTGCTTGGCACATTGTGCTTTAATGTTTAAAGCTCGGCCTCGGACTTACTTATTTAGCTATATTTATTAATCATGCATAAATGGTAGGAACCGGAATCGAGTGATTCCGGTTCTTTGTTTTTATAGTATTTGGGAAATACAAAAAATATCGGAAGTAAAAGATATGGAGGTGCTTAGGTTGTCAGATTCAAGCGATTATAGTAAAGGAACACAATAAAAACTGTTTTTGGGGGAGGAGGGATTGCTATAGCCCCGAATATTAAAGATTTGAAAAGGCAGATTTTTGAAAAGAATTTGATACTGGATTCAGTAAGGAATAATGATAAATATAACAGGGAAGAGATAAAGGTTGTAAAGGTTGAACTTGACAGGCTGCTTTATCAGTATTATAAGTGTTTTAAGTGCAGTTGAATTGATTGTTATAAAAATATCAGATAAATCTTTTAAAAAATATGTTAAAGTGTTATACTAACAGGGGTTAGAATTATTTTCTAACTCCTGTTTGCTACTAAACAGAAATATTATAGTGGGTGTGTTTGGTAAAATAGCATTCTACTCACTTGAAAAGGTATGGATTATTAAAGTCTGCAATACCTATAGCACAAAAAACAGAAAGAATAACAAGTTACATGTTTGGGAGGTAAAACAAATGCAAAAGTTGAGTTTTGATTACTCAAAAGCCGGAAATTTCTTGAATGAGTATGAGATAGCTTATTTTGAGAGTTATGTAAAAGCTGCACATGATATGCTGCATAACAAAACCGGTGCCGGAAATGATTTCGTTGGATGGGTAGACCTGCCTGTAAACTACGACAAGGATGAATTCAAGCGTATTAAGGCTGCTGCAGAAAAAATCAAATCAGATTCTGAAGTGCTTATCGTAATAGGAATCGGAGGCTCATACCTTGGAGCGAGAGCCGCTATAGAAATGCTTTCGCACTCATTTTACAACAGCTTGAGCAAGGAAAAGAGAAAAAATCCTGAAATCTATTTTGTAGGAAACAATATAAGTTCTACATACATAGCTGATTTGCTTGAGACTATAGAAGGCAAGGAGATTTCTGTAAATGTAATTTCAAAATCAGGAACAACTACAGAACCTGCAATTGCTTTCAGAATTTTTAAAGAATACATGGAAAACAAATACGGCAAGGAAGGTGCTCAAAAAAGAATTTATGCTACTACCGACAAAGCTAGGGGAGCTCTTAAAAAACTTGCTGATGAAGAACATTATGAAAGTTTTGTAATTCCTGATGACGTAGGTGGAAGATTCTCAGTACTGACGGCTGTAGGGCTTCTTCCTATAGCAGTAAGCGGTGCAGATATAGAAAAGATAATGGAAGGTGCTGCTGACGCATATAAGCTTTATAGCAATCCTAACCTTATGGAGAATGACTGTTATAAGTACGCGGCTGCAAGAAATGCTCTATATAGAAAAAATAAAACAACAGAAATAATGGTTAACTATGAACCTGCTCTTCACTTCTTTACAGAATGGTGGAAGCAGCTTTATGGTGAAAGTGAAGGGAAAGACCAGAAGGGAATTTTCCCCGCAGGAGTTGATTTTTCATCCGACCTGCACTCTATGGGTCAATACATTCAGGACGGTTTGAGAAATATTTTTGAGACAGTTTTGAATGTTGAAAAAGCCAGAAAGACGATTGTTATCAAGGAAGACAAAGATAATGTAGACGGTTTGAACTTCCTTGCCGGAAAAGAAATTGATCTTGTAAATAAGAAAGCTTTTGAAGGAACGCTTCTTGCGCATACTGACGGAGGAGTGCCTAACCTAATACTCAACATACCTGAATTGAATGATTATTATTTTGGTAATCTTGTTTATTTCTTTGAAAAGGCATGTGGAATAAGCGGTTATCTGCTGGGCGTAAATCCTTTTGACCAACCCGGAGTTGAAGCGTACAAGAAGAATATGTTTGCACTTCTGGGCAAACCGGGATATGAGGAAGAGAAGAAAAAACTTGAAGCAAGACTTGGAAAGTAATCATATATAAGTAAAACCGGATATCTGTACTGATATCCGGTTTTCTTTTTTACGGTAAATAGAATACTGTGATTTCCGGACGTGATAAAAACCTTAAAGGAAACAGCACATTTCCTATTCCACGGTTTATGTAAAGATTAATTCCATTCACTTTGTGCAATCCATGCCTGATGCCTATTTTACATAGTTTTTCCCTTCTCATCAGTCGGAACTCTATGCCAAATGGCGCCCATATCTGTCCGCCATGGAAATGCCCGCAGAATAGATAATCCGCTTTTCCTTCAGGTATGTCAAATACTATGTCCGGGTTGTGCGAGATTGTTATATTCATAAAGGAATCGGGGGATGCAGAAGTGAATGCTTTTTCAATATTATGCATCCGGTATTTCATATCCGAGATGCCTGTTATGTTATATTTCTTAGAGTTTTTTTCAAAACATATGGAACGGTTATGAAGAACTGAAATATTGGTACTTTGAATACTTTCTATGAATTTATCCAGGGCATCAGTATCAACAGTGCCCGTTTTCTTGTTTTTTAGAAAAGCTTTGAAGTCATGGTTCCCAAGAGATAAGTACATATTGTGCCCACAGTTTATTTCTTTGAGAAAATTTAGAAAAGCATCAACATGCGAGGGTTTGCTTACATAATCCCCTGTGAGAAGTATAATATCCGGCTTTTCACTTGAGATGACTTCCCTTATTACTCTTGCCGGTACTCCGAGGAAATTGATATGTATATCTGACAGCTGCACTATTTTTAAACAGTTTTTGTTTTTTGTAAACATTACTTCTTTGACTTGAACAAACCTTGTCTCTATCCGCATGTATACTAAAGTAATAACTATAATTATCAGTATTATGTGTAAGAAATTCATTGATACCCTCCGGGATTTATACAGCATCGTCACGTTTTTCAGACAGCGGGATATTTCTCATTATTCATAACAAATCAAGCTTCTTTTATTACTATATCAGTTGACTGTATTATCATCAATAATTAACGCGTTGATCATATAAATTTTATTCCCAAAAACCGCATCCCTCAGGTCGAATTTTACTGGTGTCTACCGGATCACCAGGTACGACAGGTGTTAATTAACTGTCTTAGGAAGAGAGGTTTATAGCTGGATGAATATGCTGGGGCTGATTGGATTAAGAAGAAAAAAACACCTGTAGATTTCGGAGGTTTTTGGTGGTTTAATATTTTCGACAACATTTTAAAAATATTTTAACTACTTTATGTTTATTTGGGGATAGAATGTTTCTGGGTTATAAATTTGAGGGGGTCAAAGTATGTTCCAGTTATTTGATGATAATTCTTCCGTAGCGCCGAGGACTTACGCAATAAAGAGTTATAAGAAAAAAAAGCGTGTGTATGTTAAGAAGATATTACTATACCTTACTTTATTATTAACAGTGTTTATTGTAGCCGGTATTGTATTTTTATCAGCCAACAACCTGATATAGTTTGTGATTAACTATAAAATTCCACTTGCAAAGTAAAAACTTTTGTGCTACAATAATAAAGCTTTACAAGTGATATGCGGGCGTGGTGAAATTGGCAGACACGCAAGATTTAGGATCTTGTGCGACGAGCGTGGGGGTTCAAGTCCCTTCGCCCGCACCAGTAGTATCTAAACAGTATGTAAAGATGATAATGTCGTCTATGCATACTGTTTTTTTAACGAAATTTTTAATGAATTGCTTTGTGTTCTGTACATCTTTATCTCTTAAGTACTTTTTATATTGCTCTAAGTTTTCTTTTATCTCCAGTGGGCTATACAACATTACTTCCTGAGCATTTTTTACATTTAGCATTTCAAACGTGGTGTCTTTCTTAGCTTGCTCAAGTGTTTGAAGCTTATCAAGTAATGCATGAGACGTAATACCGCTGGCTATTGCATTAACGATATTATTGATTTCTTTTTCTAGTTTAGATACAACAGATTTCAAACGCAGTAATTCAGACTCTGTCTTATCAAATTTACTTTTAATAAATTCATTTAACCTTGCCACATAGCGTTCAATAGAATTATCTGAGAACATATCATTAAGCATTACTTCAAAAGTTAGATTTTCTGCTCTTTCTTTTTTGGTTTTGTTACCGCATGTCTTACATACATAATAGCTATATATTTTCTTTTGACTATTTGATGTTCTGTGGCCACCCATTCTCGAACCACATTTACCACATTCAAGCAAGCCGGTGAGAAGGTACATTTCTACAGCCTTGTTTTGAGCCTTATGTTTGCTGTCCAATTTTCTTTTCTGAACTTTTAGCCAAGTTTCTTTTGAAACAATTTGTGGAATTACACCTTCAGCAACAACTATTTCACTTTCTGCTTTTGTCTTATGCCCATTGCGATGGCCGGGTGTCCTTGGCAAGGATTTATTATATTCCATAATCCCAATATATTTTTTGTTTGATAGTATGCTAAAGAGGCTATTTTTGCCGAAATCAGCGTTAAATTTAGTCTTGTAACCCTTAGCTTTCATTTCAGCAAAAATATCACCATATGAAGCACCTGAAGCATATAAATCAAATATTCTTCTTACTATGTTGGCCTCATACTCGTTTATTACATATTTTTTATCCTTGATATCATAACCAAGAGGAGGATACCCTCCAGTAAAGTTCCCACGCAAAGCAGTAGTTTTCATTCCTTTTAGAACTTCTGTTGCAAGGTTGTCAGAATAATACTCAGCAAAGCTTTCAAGTATTCCTTCCATTAATCTGCCCTCAGGGCTATCAGTTATGTGTTGTGCTGAATATAGAATTTTTATTCCTAGCCTTTTTAGCTGAGCCTTATAAATAGCTGAATCATATCTATTTCTTGCAAATCTATCTATTTTATGTACGATTATAACATCAAACAATCCCTTTTTTGCATCAGCTATCATTTTCTGAAATTGTTCTCTAGTATCAAATTTACCTGATCTTTCTTCATCAATATAGTCATGTAAAACTTCTATATTATGCTCTTTGGCATACTTATAGTTTTCTCGTAACTGAGCTTCTATTGAACTATCTTCTTGTAAATCAGAAGAGTATCTATCGTACGTTACTCCTCTCAATATAATCATCCTTTCTATAATATCGAGTACCTTTTAGAGTGGTAAGTAGAATTAGCTAGAATAACTTTTAAAAAATAAGTGTAAATTGTCGAAAAAGGGAAAAAATATAAAATATGTAATTGTATAACATGATATACAATAATTGCGAACTATGTATATTTGTAATCTATGGTTGACATTTTAAGGTTTTTGTATTATTATTTATACAGCAATGTTATATTTGGGTGGCCTACTCCGTTAGCCATCTTTTTTTTGTCTTTTTATCTAATGTGTTTTGGTTCTCTAGGTTGATAGAATACCCAGAAAGATGCTGACGATGCAACTACTAGCGCAAGCACCGTCAACATTGTGGATAAAACCTTAAGAATTTTGAACTTCATCTGATCATCTCCTATTCCTGTATAGTATCATATTCATATTTTCTCATAAGTACCATCAAGAAACAAGGAAAAGAACCAATTTAGTTACTTAGTTAAGTGCCTTCCATACTCATTAAAATACTATTAACAGTATCCCTAATATCTTGATTATTTGTTTTTTTTGCCTCTTCTAAAATTGATTCAGCTCGGCATTTCATTTCCCAAACAAGCAAATTAACATAAGCATCGTTGTTTATACAGTTTTGTTTAGCAAAGTATACTAATAGAATCAAGGACATAAAAGGCATACAAAGAGAAAATGTGCATACTATTATTGCACTTATCATAGGTAAGTTTGAAAGTATTTTTTCAAACATGAATACCTTTCCCGTAACAATTAAAAAAGCAATGTTTAAGATAATCGATAAGGTTGTTACTCTACGCTTTTTTGGTGAAGAAATTAAGACTTCTAAAATATTTTTTTCCTTACCGTTAGTGAGTTTTATTTTTCTAGAAATAACAAGATATAACAATAAAAATTGTAAGGACCTTTCTAGCAAAGTAGCTACAAAAGCTAATAGTACATTGCTATCAAAATCAGATATTTTTATTGAAGTTGAATATAGAATTATATTTACGCAGGCATATTCAGTTATCATAATTACCAATATCGAAATAAAAGTATAAACTAATATCTTTTTAGCATTTCTTCTCTCAATAACTACTAATAAAAGAGATAATTCGAAAAATAGAAATATTGGTCCTATAATAGAACTACTAAAACCAAGCATCCTTATCAGATTGCTTAATACGGATTGACAGATAATTACTACTACAAGACTAATCCGATTTGTTTTAAGAAGCAGTTTGCTTTCTTTCCCTAATAATCCTAATGCAAACAAAACAATAAATGCTTGTTCTGGAATAGAAATAAGAACAACTCTAAGTAATAAACTAATTAGTGCCATAGACTGACCTCCGTTATTTTTTTGAAGTTACCTAAATAATCTCGATCTTTAAGCTGTGTAACATTGATTTAGGAACTCCCTTATTTGCAATGTTATAGGCAAATTTTATATATTCTATATTCTCTGGATTTGCCGCCCAGTCAAGAATTTCCTTATCATCCGGTGATAGTTCTCTAACTTCCCTTCTGTCTATCCTTTCTACATTACACTGTAAAAGTTCAACCATATCCATGCCAAAGACATTTGCTATCTTTTCCAAAGTTTCTGGACGCGGTATAACTTTCCCAGCCTCAATGTCAGAAATCGTTACGTTTGAAACCCTTGCCTTTTTTGCTAACTCTAGCTGGGTAAGTTCATGTTTATTTCTTAGGAATAGAATAATGTCCTTTGCTCTTTGCATCTTCTGACTCAAAATTTCACCTCCCATTTAAAGTTAAACCGTAGTTTAAAATCATTGTATGCAAAAAAGTGCCATATGTCAAGATAAATAGCAATAAATTGAAAAAAATGACTTAATTGCCTTTCGGTAAGGTTGAAATTTAAACCATGATTTAAATATAATGTAAACATAAGTTGAAGACGGGGGTGATAGGATGACTAACTATAAAGAGCTATACTTCAAAAAAAAACCTGAAGATTTCATAAAGTTTTCTGAGAAAATACTCTGTGCAAGGATTAATTACTATAACGGTAAAAATAAGAAGAGAGGCCTTTCTCTCGTTGCTGCCTCAAAGAAAATAGGTATAACACCCATGTATTTATCTCTACTCGAAAACGAAAAAAGGATTCTTCCTAATTCAATTATTCTTTATAAAGTTGAAAGCGTATATGGTTTTAAACATGGAGAACTAGCAGAAGTACTAATAACTGAAAACCAACTTAGAAAGAAAAATTCTTCTAGTGAAAGGGCGGGATAAGACTTTGTCGTAAAGAATACAACGATTAAGAAGAGTCTAACACTTGCTAGGAGTGTTAGTCTTTTAGAATATGTGTAGATGAAAAAATAAAAGGATAGGAATAAGAGACTTTCATAGAAAAGAGTGAGAATTTATGAATGAGGTTACAAGAATAATTGATTTAAAAACAGGCCAAGTAACAAAAATTGGTGAATTTGCTCCAAGCCCAGAACAGGAAGATAAAATACTACAATTTTTACTTGATGTTATAAAGATTAAGAGTATTAAGCCTCTATAAAACTGATTAATACAATGTTATGGGAATAGCAGTTCGTTAATGGTGTCATGAGGGAGGTGAATACAATGCCTAATTTAGAAGCAATAAATGATTTGAAAAAGCAGGCAATGAAAGAGATCGAAAATTTATTGAACTGGAACAAATCAAATATAAAAAATAGTCCTGAGCAGTGCCGGTTAAATTTAGAAACAATTGTTACAT
>JAOAIJ010000053.1 GCA_026414765.1 Clostridia bacterium
GTATCATTCTGGTCAAGGTTCTTTTCATTACCAAAGGCATCATAATCGTAACTCTTGATAACATTTCCATCTGTTCCAGTTAATTGTACCACATCACCATGAGCATTGAAAAGCATGTACTTCCTGTTATTGCCTGTCCCATCTTCACTATAGACTAAATTTATCCCACGTACATACTTGTTAGCTACGTTTCCTGCCCCATCAAGCTCCAATACAATTTGATCGCCATCCCACACATGAGTTATTGCTGCTCCATTCACTGCCTTTGAAGTCCTTAACCCATCCCCGTTATATCCGTACTCTACCGTTTTATCCCCTATGGTCGTACCTGTAAGCTGGTTGAATCCATTGTATGTACTTATTGTAATATCTGTATTCCCGCCCTCACCCGCAACCACTGCCGTATAGTCTTCAATTTCCCCTTCTGCTATGGGCTTCTCGGTTTCTACAGCCTTGTATATCTGATTCCCATTATCATCATAGTTATAACGCGTTATTTCTGATATTCCGACTTTTTCCTGTACTTCTGTCAGCAGCCTGTTCGCCTTATCATACTCATATATGGTAGTAGAGGCATTTTCTCCGGTTACAGTCATTTGTTCCCTGTTGTTATAATCATCATAACTGTATCCGGTGGATGTTATGACAATCCCATTCAGTTTTTCTGTCTCGGTAGCCAGCCTGCCTGCTCCATCATATATGTAGTCCGTAGACTTACCGGTAATTGTTTCATTTTTACCTGTCTGATTCCCATCCAGACTGTATGTATAACTGTACTGTGATATTATATCTGTTCCTTTTTTATTTGTAAGCAATATTACCTTATTGGCAAGGTTATAACTGTATTCCGTTGAATTACCATTTGAGTAGACTAAACTCTCCCTGTTTCCATTGTCATCATATGCGTATGTGGCAGTCAATTGTCCGTTCTCAAACACTTCATGCAGCCTGTTCATTTTATCGTAGGTGTATGTTGTGTTCATTTCGGTTTGACCGTTTTTCTTTATGATCATGGATTTTCTGTTATTGGCTGCATCATACGTGTACTCTTTTACCACACCATCCGAGCCTGTTTCAGATATCAGCCTCCCCAGATCATCATAAGTACAAAGAGTGTTCGAATCGGCTCCTGTCGCTATTCTGCTTCCGGCCAGGCTGTAGCTATATGTACGTACAGCATCACCATCGTGCTCAGGAGTTATTACACTCATCGATGTAGTCCTGTTCAGGGAATCGGGGATATATGTAATTACATTTCCGTTCCTGTCAGTTTTCTGAATCAGATTTCCGTTATAGTCATACTCATAGCTCTCTTCTTTTAGTAAGGGGTCGACCATTTTTCTTAGCTGTCCAAATTGGTTATACTCATATTTGGTAACTGAGTAATCCTCGTCGCCTGCTGTCACAATATTATCCAGCCCCATGATTTCCAAAGACGAGCTGAGACCGGTATACATTCGCACCTTGTTGCCTACAGCGTCGTAATAATATTGCGTATAGTTCTCAGGAACTTCCCCGTTGTATAAAGTTACCTTCAGCAGCATATTCCGGCTGTTGTATTCATAGGCTGTCTTGTCGAATTTGTCTGTCTCTCCGGCCTTGTTTGAGCTTACCTTTTCAAGGACAATATTCCCGTTACGGTCATAGTAGTGCTTTTTCGTACTATAGTACAGGATTCCGTTATTGCTTTCAAAGGGTATGGATTCCTTAAGCACTCTTCCCATGCTGTCATATTCATAGCTGGCAGAGTACGGTACCTGAGCTTTGTTTCCTTTGATGTCAGTGACAGCTTTTGCCCTGCCTAATGCATCATATTCTGTTGTTGTAAAGTCTCCTTTTATATTGTAGGCTTTTGTTGGCTTCCCCTCAAAGTTATACTCATATTTCGCAGTATAAGGCTCTGTCCAGCTTTCATTGTAAGCTCTTGCTGACTTTTCTTCTGTTTTGTTACCCATATAGTCATACTTGAAGGTATCGAAGTACTCGATCCCTTCGTGCATACGGCTTTGCTTTTCTATTAACCCAAGCTTATTTGCATATGAATTTGTTGTAATCGAAGGTGAGCTTGCATCGCCTATTACTGTTTTGGATACTTTTGAGTATAGCCCGTTGTCAAATGCATCATCGTATGCATATACTTCTTTATACTTTACTGCATCTGAATCATCTCTGATTTCCTTCGATACAAGCCTCCCATCACTGCAATATGTGTTTACTGTCCTGCTCTTATTGTTGTTATTTGATTCAGCTTTCAATCTGGATAATTCATCATATATAAATGAACTAAGGATTTCTCCACTTGTCATGTCTTGAATGAACAGCTTGTTGCCAAACTCGTCAGACTTTGTTTTCATATGGCTGTTGTTTTCATTGGTTTCTATTACATAGTTTTCGCTGTCATTGTATTCCCATGCCTTACAGCTGTTATCAGGATTAATCTGTGTAAGAGGCCTTCCAAGCTTATCATATGAAAATTGTATTACATTGCCCTGACCATCAGATTTGGCTGTAATATTTCCGTACCAATCATATGTTACAGTCTCGTCAATAACTCCAGGATTGTATCCTGTTTTTGATGCTATAAGATTACCATCGGCATCCCTTACATTTTCTACCCACTTACGGGTAAGGTATGCACCGTTGAACTTTTCGTTCCGCATTCCCACATTGTCATCGTAGCTATATTTGACAGCTACAAAATCAGTCCAGTTATCCAGGTAATTTCGTTCCTCACTGACATTCCCATACGAATCGTAAAGATATTGCGCCTGCTTTCTCAGAGTTCCATTTTCTTTTATCCTTGCCCATTCAATAGCCTTATGGTCGGCGTAAGGAGTATACTCCTCTGTAATTGTTGTAGCCCCATCCTTCTTGTATGTCTTTGTAATTGGATAGTGGTACTGGATATCATATGTATAGCTGGTTTTGTGTTCATCGTCTATAGGTATGTTATTGGCATCCCTGCTTGCCTGTGCATCCCAATACCCCAATAGATCCCTGAATACTGAATCGTATTGATAGTTTTCTACCTTCTCAATGTATTTACCTGTACTCTTGTTATATACTCTATTTACAGTAGCAGTTTTGAGTTTCAATTGTGGGTCATAGGTGTTTATTACTTCAATCTTATGATCTGCGCCAGTACTCAGTATTCCTGTGCAGAACATGCTCACCTCACTTTTTGATGGGTTTTGCAGATATTTATATGTATATGTTTGCCTGTTTCCCAACACATCGTCTATGTCTGTTGTCACTACATGGCTGCCCGGTATGCTTGTGTTGAAATAATTTGGATAGCCGTCATATTCTATCTTGCCATCCCCAATAAAATAGTTGTTATAAATATACTTTTTGTAGCTATGTCTTGAACCGTCTTTTTTATAATCTGCCCGCTCAGTTACTTTTAGAAACTGCTCGTTACCCAGCACCCCTAAATTCCTGGTTGTATACCTTGGATCGGAGTATTTGTATTCCGTCTTCCCCCCTGTAGGGTAGGTGATACTTTTCAGACAAGCATAATAATTTGTAGCTTCAGCATAGACAGGGTCTTTTTTTCTATAGCAGAACCTGGTAGGGTTTGATGTATATTCATATTTTGTTTCCCTTCCTGCAGGGTCAACAACACTTGTCAAATTATAGTCTGAGCCAAAAGGTCCACCAGCTGCTCTGTTATAATATATTTTTTTATTGTTAGCCGGCTCAGTATCGTCCACTACTTCTATGGTGACTCTACTGCTGGAATATGTAATATTAACGGTTCTCCCCACGCTATCAATTATTTTACTTATTAAAGGGTGATAGTTTATACTTGTGTCATGATAGAACTTTATTTCATTCCCAAATCTGTCTTTAATCCCCAACAATCTTCCATCGCTGCCAAAGTAGGTCTTTTTCCCATCCTTTTCGGTTAGTACATAGCTCGAATTCATCTCCCCATTGTTATAGGTGCCATCGCAAGTCACTATCCTGTCTTTAAAAGGATATCCTACAAGATGGGAATCTCCTCCATCTGAGTCAAAGCTTATGAGCCAAGTTCCGTAGCTTCCGTAATGCAAATATTCATAATCTCCGCGCTCTTCAATGAATGGGAAATCAAGGGACCATCCTGTTCCTAGGTTGAAATAGTTTTCATTTACCGTATCATTCTTTAACTCGTCCCAATAAGGTGTGTCGTATATTATCCACGGCATTCCGTCAGGGAAAAAATAGTACCTGATTTCTGCTTTGAAATCCGAATACTTATATACCTCCATTATTGTGTCATTACCTGACATATACGAGTAAGAGGTGTCAAATTCTCCGTTATTATACCTATCAGCAAGCAGTTGAGCAGGTTGGGAATAGGAATAGTATGGTGCTTGGCTTACAAAAGTGCTTGGTGTAGTACTTGACAGTACCCCATTAATATACTTATAAACTGTTTGAGTACCATTTACTCCGAATCCTAATGAATAAACTGTGTACTTAGAGCTGCTAACGTAGCATTGAAGCTCACAATAATTAGCATCATAAAGGCTATAATTTCTTGTTATTGCAAGATCCAAGCCATTCCTACCTTTTAGCACCAGGTCGGTTTGCGAGATATCAAGATTTCCGCTTGCCGGATCTATATATTCTGACTGAGCAGAATTTCTAATTGAAAATGATTCAACCGATCCCTGTTTGTATACAGAGATTGGATATACGTAGTTGTTGTAATTATCAGTTACTGAATCAGCAAAGACAAATGAGGTATTAAGTGCAAATACCGAAAGAAACATAGCGAAAAGGCTTAAACAAAGCTTCCTTAACATTACTTGCCACCCCCTAATACATCCTTTACAGCCTTCCATTCCTTTTTATCCTTTTTCAGGTTGAGTACCTTGTCCAGCTTTACTTTATTCTTATTTGCAAGGTCTTTAGCAAAGGCGATATCAACTATATTGTCAATACCATATTGCCTGCATTTTTCTATCTCCTGGTCAGTTATACCATACTGTTTTTTCAATATCCTTTCTGTATCGCTCTCTATTTGGGCGTAGGGAATAAATTTTCTTTTGGATGCATTAATGTTTTCTTCCCAGTACATCTTTTTAAGTTCCTTTATTGTCTTTCCTTTCTTCAGATTTTTGAAGATTTCCTTATATTCCTTTTTATAGTTGAATGACATTATTGCTACTTCATTTATTTCTTGTTCTGATAGCCCTTGATTTTTCATTTCCTTCACTTGCTCAGAAGGAATTTTCAATTCTTCGACCGGCGTCTTTGCTTTAATATCCAGCTCTTTTATAACATCATTCCATGGTCTGCTGACTTCTTCAACAGCCCTTTTATCTCCGTTTATTTTATCTATGAATGTGGTTTTGCCCTTCATTTTTAATATTTCTTCAGGAGTTTTATCGCAGAACAGTGATAATTGCTCTGCTCTATCTATATCATAAAAATCATAACCTTGATTATATAGTTCCAACTCTTTTTCTCTAGGCAGCTTTTTGTGAGCTTTCTGAAGTTCATTCTCCCACTCTTCATTAGTATCAGCTTCTATCTTAACAATTTTGTTATCATATTCGGATTTGTTTAAAGAAGCATCTTTCTTTGCAGCAACTGTACTCACAGCGTATGCTACAGTTGAGACTGCAAATATCACAATAGTCATAATTGCAAGCATTCTGGCCCTTTTTTGTTTGAACATGTTCCTGTCCCCCCTATTCTACCGTATATACTATTTTTGATTGACCGTTTATTTTTGCTTTGAAGCTGATACTGTTTACCGGACCTGATTTTGATTTGCCCTGTGCAACTGGATTAACAATTACAAAGGTTACTTTTCCTGGTACATATTGCGTAATAATTACATTTGTCCCAGGAATATCTCCAGTAATCAGCTCTTTTTTCTTCGTAGCAGTACACAGGTCTGTCACTTCCAGTTCTTCAGTATTATACGTTACGGTAAAACTTTTCTGACTATAATCTGTTATATTGCTTGCCTTTAGAACAAAAAGTACCTGTTTCCCGGCTGTACAGTTTAACGTATATTCCGGTCCTAATGTTCCCTTCTTCAGAACTGGACTCCAATCTGTATTACCTTGAATGGTTACCGCTTTTACATAATACATGTGTTTTGTATTTGGGCTAAGTCCGCTGTGGACATAAGTTGTTGAGCTCCCGTTATCAATCTCAACCCCATCCACTTTTATTATGTATCCTATGGCTCCATCAACAGCATTCCATGAAATCGTAATCGCATTACTTGTAGCAGTAGCTGTAGGAACACCTGGTGGAGCTACTGCAGTCCTGCTGGAAACAAGCGAACTGAACTCAGTCTCTACATTATCCCCATTCTTTGATTTAACTTGAAAGTCATAGCTTGTATCCGGAGACAGTCCTGTTATTGTAATCGCCTTATTTTGCAAAGTAATCCAAGTAGGTATTGTAGTAAGTTCCCCTGCAGATGTAACAAATCTTGCCCCTGTCTTTATCTGATATTCGGTAGAAGAATGGTTGCTGTCAGCTATATGGGCCTCAACTGTTGTAGATGAAAAATTAACAAGACTTAGACTTGGCATGTCAGCCAACGTATACATATTTTTTGAGAAGCTTTGTATGTGCCCTTCCGCATCCCTGGCCTCAAACCTGAGTTTGTATAATGTATTTGGAGTCAGCATGTAATTCAGATTATTCAGTACATTACATGTAGTGGCTGACATCCAGTTTGATTGCTTTAGAGCTTCATCTGAAGAGTTTAGAACCGTGTACCTGTAGGGCAAGGCCGCAAGTCCGGAAATGCTGTCAGTTGCAGACCCTGATATGGTAGCACTATTTACAGATGTTACAAATGAAACTGTTCCCAAAACCGGCAGCGTCTTGTCCACAGTGAAGCTGACAGTGGAAGTAATTGGCGCACCAATCCCATCGCAGATTTCAAACTTAAGTGTATGGATACCTTGTGTTATATCTGATTGACTAAAGTCTATCGGACTAAAATCAACGGTTTGCAAATATCTGGTATTAGTGGCAACCTTCGTATCCAGGGGAGTAGTTGCAGAATCCAAATACAGCTTACAGGTCACATTATTATTATCGACATCAGACACTGTTATTTGTGGAGATACACTTGTATCAAGGTCGGAAAACATTGTATTGATGGTAGGAAATGTTACTGAGAACATCGGCTGCTGATTTGCATACTGCCTTATATCTGTTTTTTCTATTCTTGCAATCGAACTGGTACCATCTGATATGTTAAACTGGTTTGAGTTTTGAATCAGATAATTACACGCTCCGCCTACCAAATAGTACCCAATATTACTATCGAATGGATAAACAAATAGCATCTGATTATTCCATGTAGTCACATAATAACCGGCACTAGGTATTATACTTATAGAAGTATCTATCGCTGGCGCAGTAATTTGAATATCGTTCTTGTTCCAGCAAGTTAATCTGGGGTAATTTGACTGATTAAGTGTAAGTAAAGTAGAGCTATTATTACCTTTGAACCTGACTCCGAAAAAAAGCTTACAGTCGGAAACTCTTCTGATAACAAAACAGTTTGTATAATAACTACATGACCCTACCCAATTCAGATTGTAGTTATTTGACGAAACCCAGACATCATCAAATCCAGGTATTATTGACTGGGTAGCTGCAAATGCTTTTTCCCCTCCAATTCTAATAAACCATCCACTTACAAAAGGATTAAATGATACGTTAAAACAGATAAGTAGAAATAGAACAAAAGCAGAAAATGACAGTTTCTTGATTTTTTTACTCACTATTGACTCTCCTTTACAATATTTTTATTTTTTTAGCACAAAATCATCAACATATAGGCTAAAACTCTGTCTCCGCCAACCAGTAGACATTTTTCAATAAATTAATAAACAAAGCACTTGGTTTGCATAAAAACCCAAGTGCTTATTGACTCATACACTTTATATATTTATCACAGTCAAACAAAACCTTGTACAAACCATTACATTCATTGTTAAAATTAATAATATAGATTTTAATAAATTAATATACCCATGTAAATATAAATATACAAATTTTGAAAAATATTTATTTTTCGACATATTTCTCCAATTTATATTACTCGGCCTCTTTAGCACTGTTAATTTCTCTAAATATCTCCATATTACACTTAAAACAAAAAAAATACGCCACTAAAGGATAAACATTGTGATATCATCTCATGTAATTACTTCTTTTATTCTGAAAAAGCGGCCCTGATTGGACCGCCTTCCTAGCTTTCATCTTTTATTTAGCTCCATAGTAGGAAGACAACAGCTTCCCCGTTATAGGATTTCTACATACCCTTCTGTTCCATGCACTCGGATTCGTTGCCCATCCTTTATCAGTTTGGTGGCGTTTTCTACTCCGACAACTGCTGGCAAACCATATTCACGTGCGATAACTGCTCCATGGGTCATCAATCCACCAACTTCGGTGACTAAGCCTTTTATGGATACAAACACCGGTGTCCAACTAGGGTCAGTAAAGGAGGTGACTAATATATCTCCTTTTTCCAGATCAGCATCTTCCATGTTTAAGATGACACGTGCCCGTCCCTCTATAATTCCGGAAGAAACAGCTAGACCCGCAATAGCTCCGGCAGGGAGATTTTCTCGTTTGTACTCACCCACGATGATTTCACCATCAGACGTGATAACACGCGGAGGAGTTAGTTTTTCAAATAATTTGTACTCTTCTTTTCGCGTGCAAATGATTTCATAATCCAGTTTATTTGTGACTAAGACTTCGCGAAGTTCTTCAAAAGTGAGGTAATATATATCTTCTTTTTCATGAATAATATTTGTCTGTACGAGCCGATCGGCTTCTTTCAGTAAAGCCTGCTTATAAACAAAGTATCGGCTAACCATACCGTATTTTGGATATTCACGATAGCCAATGAAATTTCGGATTAGGTCAATCATCCGCTTTGTTTCTTTGACTTTTTCTTCACCATCCGGTAATTGCTGCAATCGTTCCAATAACTCTTTTTCTTTTTCCAAAGCTTCCTGTCGCCCTTGCTCAAATTTCCGATGGCTGGCATTAGGCTCAAAGCTTTTGATGTTATTGAGAATCATGGGGATAAGTGTCGTTGGTTTTTCGCTCCAGCGAGCTTTAGTAATATCGATTTCTCCGCTACATCTCATTCCGTATTTGTTAAGATAAACATAGATAGCGTCTTGGATTTTCTGTCCACCATCAAACTTAACCAGTTCATCTAAAAAGTTATCATCTTTTACATTTTGTAAATAATCAATTACTTCCGGGTAAGGACGAATCACATCTGCCACATCCATTAACGCCAGACCCATTTCCGAAGTGATATTGTTTGGTACAGATTGAGAAAGTATGTCTGCTGCGTTCTTCTCA
This sequence comes from Clostridia bacterium, assembly GCA_026414765.1. Lineage (NCBI taxonomy): Bacteria > Bacillati > Bacillota > Clostridia > Clostridia bacterium. The sequence continues at coordinate 9,361 of JAOAIJ010000053.1, forward strand.
CCCAACCACTCGTTCATTTTTTCATTGATCCAAAGTGAAGCATTTATGGCAGCTGTATATACAGCTGTACTTTGTGGGTCAAATAAGATCCTCTTTAACTCCTGGATATCTTCCAGTATAAAATCAATTAAATCTGTTCCTGATTTCCCTTGGATATTTTGTTTCAACTCTTTTATGGAGGTTTGAGTTTTTGTAATCAAATCAGAAACGATTGACGGATTGTTTTCGATTTGTGCTTGAGGATTTGCAGGCGGCTTAACTTTATCACTATTGCCAGAACTCTGCTCTTGCTTATCATTTGGTAAACATTTTATAAAATCCCGCTCTATTATGGTCATAATTGCGTCTTTTGTGAGCGGTTCGAGTTGTCTCATGTTATTTAATAACGTTTTTCTGCCGTCCGGTGAAGCCAGCATTTGTGCCACATCAACAAACAACCTTCCACCGGCTTTAAACCAGCGACCATAAGATATTAACTGCATTAAAGACATTCCCAATGGTTTCAAGGGGTTGGTCATCATTTGTTGATGGCCGACAGATAAATAGACATGATTTTCTTCATCATTCGCTTCAGGAATCGGGTATAAAGTAGTAATTGGCCGACTCTGGACAATGTACAAGGTAAGGGGACACTCCTCATTTAGCTGACCGTCTCTGGGGTCTGAGGAGTTTCCCCTGCCTAGGCACCATTCGATGTCCTGAGGGCAGCCGAAATGTTCTTCGATCTTTCTGCCCATGCGCTCAAGCTTCAAAATCTGCTCATCTGTCAGTGCTTGCCTATTCTGCCGCTCAGGCTCAATATCCTGTTCTTTCGTACCGCCATCTTTTAAGGCATAAATAGCCAGCTTCTTGGTGGATATCTTCTTATCGATAACCTTGCCGTTACTCACTTTATAGATATCAGCATTTACCAGTCCGGAGACCAAGGCCTCGCCAAGTCCGAAGCTGGCATCGATGGATAACACCTTTCTATTAGAAGTGACGGGATCGGCAGTAAACAAAATCCCTGCCACCTGTGGGAATACCATCTTCTGAACAACCACAGACATGTGGACTTTACGGTGGTCAAAGCCGTTTTGAAGGCGGTAGGTTACTGCCCTCTCGGTAAACAGTGATGCCCAGCACTTGATGATATGCTTTAGGATTGCCTCCCTTCCGATAATGTTTAGATACGTATCTTGCTGGCCTGCAAAGGAGGCCGTCGGTAAATCCTCTGCAGTTGCGCTCGATCGTACAGCATAGGCATTTTTTTCTCCAAGCCTGGAGATAAAGCGGGTAATCTCTTCATTAATGTCTTCAGGGATGTCTATCCCTTCGAGACATAAGCGAATCTCGCCGCTAAGTTCAGCGATTTTATCCCGGTCTTCCACCTTCAGAAGCGATAACTTTTCAAGTAATTTGTTAATCGATGACGTTTCCTCAATGATTCTTTTAAAGGCTTCAGTAGAAATACAAAAGCCATCCGGTACGCGAATTCCTTCAATCCTGGAAAGCTCCCCCAGGTTGGCGCCTTTCCCCCCAACAACCATAATTTTTGTTTTATCAATGTCCTGAAAACCAAGCACATAAGAACTCATTGTTTACCTCCTTTGTCAATCCTTCTTTGATGACATCCTTCGTGCTAAAACGATTTACCGAGTATTGTACTAGCCTATCTATAATGTACCTTTTGCAAACATTCTATATACACATGCAACTTCCTTTGGATTCCATAATAATCCCTCCAACAAACCGCATTAACGTGCCATTGCATTATAGCACTAGTAAATAAGAACAAATAGTCTGCATTTACATTTTTTTATATGGTATAATTAAAGTGGGGAGAATTCATGTACTGACATTTACCTATTGTCCCTAATTGCTATGTTTCCTCCGCTTCTTTTTCATCATAGAAAAGAGGCAAAGTTTGAAGGTCATTTACTTCTCTGTCGGCGCTTGGCAAACTTAATGATATACCTGTCTCCGCCTTCTCGCACTGTGCCCGCCATTCCATTAACCAGTCGAGCTGTCTATCCAGAAACCTTTCATCAACACAGTCAAGGCCATTAACTTCAATAATTGTTGCCTGAAGCTGATAATGTCTGATTGCAATTAAGTCATAAAACGCCTTAATCTCCTCGTCGTTTAAGGTTTTGTATCTTGAATAGCCTGTAAGGAAACGTTCATAGATATGTTTTGATTTTTTATACCCATCTCTCTCAAATTTAAAATAATTCGTCGAGTCGCACAATACCATTATGTCATATACAGGAAAAGCATTGCAGGAAGTATCAAAATCTAATATGAAATACTCTCCTGCCGATGTCCGAAGAAGGTTTCCACGATGCAAATCTCCGTGACAAAATCCTGGGGACAGGTTCTCAACTCTTTTCCAAAGCACATCGCCGTACTCTTGAAAAATGGCTATTTTGTTTTCGGGGTAGCGCTTTTTTCGCAAAATATTAATATATCTGTCAATAAAAAACGGTTTGCCTCGTATCGTTAGCCCACCTCCATAACTCTGCATTATGTTATGAAGCCTGCCGACAAGAGTACCAATTTTTTCTATATCTTCTCCTAATTCAGGTTCTCTTCCTTCAATGAAATTAAATAAGATATAAAGATAGTTTTCCTCTGGGGTGTCAATACCGAAATACGGCAATCCATCCTTTGTAAGTATTATCCCCGGTACAGGGAAAGCGTTCTCTGTAAGATAAATTAGTATTTCAGCAGACTGTTTCGCCGTGTCCATGAATGCAGGAGGTACAGCTTTCATAAAATATTTTTTATTTCTACAGGAAACAATATATGAAAGACATCCTTCATTTACCATATTTTTACTTAGAATGGAAGACACAATCATTGCACAGTTTTCAAGTCAGTAATCCAAATTCTGCCCTCCTGATTGATTTTAGAGAGAAGCATTGACCTATGAATTTTCTATCATCACATAATGAGTAGTCAAATTCTCCGTGACGAATCACTATAAATTGAGCCCTTTCAACTTCCCATAACCACTAAAGACTTTATCGCCATTACTCCCTTATTAATCTGTCTGGTCAATTGTACAGCCTTTTTCTGCTTCCGTTGATAATGCTGCAATACCTTCATTATAAAAACTGCGGGATAGGAAAATACTCAGGGCAAGTAGAATTATGAAAAACGCACAGATAATAACCATAGTCTGTATTCTCACAAAATCAGCAAGTGGTCCGAAAATAGCCATGCCAAGTGGCATAAAGCCTGTGAACATCACGTTGACCAAACTGAAAACCCTTCCGAGCATAGATGGACCGGTCTTTTCCTGAACCATTGTAAAAACTGCTGTCTGGGCAGCTGGTATGGTCATGCCGATAAAGAACATAAGCATAGCAAAAATCCAGAATGTATTAGTAAAACCTACTGCAAAAGAAGCAACTCCATAAATCAATGTTCCCAGGAAAAATGTCCTGTTTCGATTTTTAAATCCACCTGTGGCACCAAGCAGAAGTCCTCCTGCTAAAGCCCCTGCAAAGCCTACAGCTTCGTTAATTGTAAGAAACATAACACTGTCGCCGAAGGTTCGTTCAATCATGAGTGCCGTCAGGAAGCCGGAAGGTACACAGAAAAAAATGTAGGCCCCATATGTTATTAGCATTCTTTTAAGAAACTTATGATTCCAGGTAAACCGAAGCCCTTCCTTCATTTCTGTGAATATTGATGTTGGCTCTGTTCTTTCCGCTGCCTGATGCTTCGGTATTTTTATGAAAGCCAGTATGCTGATACCAATAACTGCAGTAGCCACGTCTATAAACATGATGTTGTAAATTGGACCGGCAGCCATAATCGCCCCGGCAGCAATAGGGGAAACGAACTGAACGACGGATTGAATACTTCCATTGATACCATTTGCACGCATGAGCCTATCTTCAGGCACTATCTGAGGAATAACTGCATTTACTGCAGGTGTCTGTATTCCGCTGCCGAGTGATCGAATTGCGGAGACTATTATAATTGCTGGAAGAGCAGCTTCACCCATGTTACCCGACATCATGAAAAAGGCAAGCAGCAGTGTCGTCGCAGCAATAATTGTATCAGCGGTTATTATAATCCGCTTTCTGTTATAGCGATCCGCCCAGACTCCGGCAAACAGCGATATTACCATTTGCGGCAAAAATGCTGACAGTGTCAGGACAGTAACCCATATTCCGGAGGATGTCTCCAGAGTTACATACCAGATAACTGCCATTTGAACGATTTGTGATCCAAAGAGTGAAATACCCTGACCAATTAGGAAGGCAATTACCTTTCCCCACCACTTTGGGTTTTGCTTTTTTTCAGAATCCATATTACTCCTCCTAAATTTTGATAAAAAAAGTATACCATCAGCTTTTTCACTGGTGGCATACTGTAGGGATGTGTTTTTTACGCACTCTTAAAATTCGCAAGTGCATAGATCAGCACCCGGTTAGTAGTCTGGAAATTTGCCCATGAGAGGTTATGGTAAGTTTATGCATAGCTCTTGTACATGCAATGTATAAGAGACTCCTGTCATATTCCGAATGGTAAATATCCGAATTTACGAAAGGAATAACAACCTCATCGAACTCAAGACCTTTCGCCATATGTATTGCGGTAATCGTAATTCCATTTGAAAACTTTGTGCTGCCAAAATCCAATAAACTAATTTCATGCTTCTGGCTCAATTCCTTATAGAGCTCTTCTGCCTGACTATTTGTTCTGCATATGATTCCAATTGATGAATATGCACTTCTCTCAAACTCCTCCAGAATACTGTATATCTCCGCCAATTCCGAAAGCCTGTCTCTGCATTTCTTGATCTGCGGTTCATCCCCATGACGTTCAACAGGATCTATATTGTGATTCTGTATTTTTTGAGCAAATTTTATGATTTCAAAGGTGGAACGATAGCTTTTTGTTAACTCAACAAATTTTGTATTTTCATAAAGCTCCATGAAGGATAACTTTGAAATGGAGTTGTAAGGATTAACTGACTGTCCAAAATCACCTAAAATAGTTTTTCTGCAGCGAAACAGCTTTTTAATAACGGCATACTGAACTGGCGTGTAATCCTGCATTTCATCAATCACGGCATGCTTAATACCATCATATTCTTCTATTCCTTCGAAATATATTTTTAAATAGAGATACGGGTATACATCCGACGCCTCTAATTTGTTGCCGCTTTTCATTGTAAACAAATCTGGCCTTCCGATGAATTCAAAAAAACCGGTATAGAATTCCAATATGCTTGTAAATTTAAGCATTGCAGCGAGCTTTTTTTGAACTTCTTTTCTCCCGGGAATCTTTTGTCCTGAACCGCCTTCTAACTTCATTCTTTCAATTATATTCTCTGCAATTTCTTCCATTCTTTGAAGAACCGGCTTTGATCTAAGCGCATGATATCTTGTTTTGACAAAACCCTTTTGTACCGTAAATTTACCAAAAATGCAATCACAAGGACAGAAACACTTTTCATCGGTATAATCAAGATACTGATCCAAAAGAGATAAAAACTCCAAGGAGGACTTAAACTTAATTCTTTCCGCCAGATTCTTATCATTTTCTTCAAGTGTTGTTTCAACTTGTTCTGCAAAGCTCTCAAAATCGATTGAATGGTTCAGCAATTCAAAGGCAATGTCCTCATAGCTGCTTTCCGTCACAGGCTCTTCACCTAACTCCGGCAGTACGTTTGAGATATAGTCAGCAAACACCTTGTTGGGAGAAATAATCATAATATTCTGAGCCGATAACCGTTCTTTATACTTGTACAAAAAGTACGCTACCCTATGCAGGGCAATGGATGTCTTACCAGATCCGGCTACTCCCTGAATTACCAAAACATCTGCATCTTCATTTCGGATAATCTGATTCTGTTCTTTTTGAATTGTTGCAACGATATTCTTCATTTTCTGATCTGAGGTATGGCTCAATTCTTTTTGAAGCACCTCATCATTTATGCTGATCGAGCTTTCCAGGGCATATTCCATGAGGCTGTTTTTTATTTTATACTGCCTTTTCAATGTCATTTCGCCTTCTATAAGCCCAACCGGAGCTTCATAAAACGCATGTCCAAGCTCGAAATCATAATACAAGCTTGATATTGGTGCACGCCAGTCGTATATAAGCATATTGCCTCTTTTATCAACATATGAAAACCTTCCGATGTAGAACGGTTCCGATTCCTCCTCATTTTTATGAATGAAATCAACCCTGGCAAAATAGGGTGAATCAATCAGCTTTTCAATTGTTGTCCTTCGTTTCATTGTTAATTCACCGGAATTAACAATTTGGGAAACTGACTTTTCGTTGGAGAAAATCTCCATTTTATCCATTCCGCTTCTGTTTTCCCAGAGGTATTTCATTGATTTTTTAAACTCATCTTCATATTTTGAAACTGTAGCATTCAATTCAGTTAAAGATTCCTTTAGTTTCTCCATAATCATATCAAGGTACTTTGATTCATAAGATAATATTTCGTTCATTATTTTCCTCCTGACATTATTGAATAATGAAAACACCATATAAGTTTTTCATGTTCATTGCGGCATCCTGTAAATGTACAATTCATCTTGGCTTATACTTTCCCGAAAAAAAGTATACCACCAGTTTAAAAACTGGTGGTATACTGGAAGGTTTGCTTTAATTTATTTAGTTGCATCAGCATTACTCCAGCACAATTCTGGATACTGTAAGCATATTCCCCATGGTTTACTGCCTAAAGGTCTTCCTTTCTTTTTGTCATTAATTCAAGCATTTCTGTCATGGCCAGTGCATCCTTTTCAGCCATGCTAAGTGCTGTAATATATCTGTCTGCTGCGCATACGATATCTTCCTCTTCACCGGGCGTATCAATAACCTCACGTATATTCCTGTCTCCCTGATCCAGGCGATTCAGCATACGCAGTATAGACATCATGGAATAATGTGCATTGCGAAGAGTTCGGATTATTTTCAGCCGGTTCATTTCTTTTAGTCCATATTTTCTGTATCCGTTGGAACTGCGCGGTACAAAAAGCAAGCCATTTCTTTCCCAATCACGCAAAACGTCTATAGTGATGCCTAGAAATTCAGCGACCTCAAGTCTGCCGCAGAACACAACAGTTTCATCTGACTTTGCATTGTTCTCAATGATATCCAGTGCGATGCGTATTGCTTCTTCAGCCCTTGCCTTTTCTTCCCGAAGATGTTCCAGGTACCCCTGTGTGCTTTGGTATGCCCCGCAAATATCATCCGCAGCCGCCTTTTTCACGATTTCATAGACTTCCTGCCTTAACCTGTCGCTGATAATTTCAGCGCGGAAGGCAGTGCGAAGCAGATGGAGCTGTTCAAGATGTCTGTCGTTAAAAATGCGATAACCACTCTCAGTTCTCGGTATAACAGGAAGCAGCCGCATCTCCTCATAAAACCGTATGGTATTTGGGTGAACACCTATCATCTTTGCTATCTGAGCTGTTTTATAGGTTTTCATCAAACTGCCTCCCTTCCTATCACTTCTATAATTCATTATACGTTACTTTGTCTCACAGTAAATACTTAAAGCTTGCAATAGAGACTAGACAGGACCTTACCGGTATGAGAGCAGGAATTTTTCATAATTTCCTCCGGTGATCCCTGGGCAACAATTTCGCCGCCTTCGTTTCCGCCTTCCGGGCCGAGATCGATCACCCAGTCTGATTCCAGTATCATTTCTGCATTGTGTTCGATCACAACTACGCTGTTCCCAAGCTTCACCAATCTGTCAAATACAGTAACCAGTCTGCCTGCGTCGTGGGGATGAAGACCGGTAGTCGGCTCATCAAACAGATACAGTACTCTTCCACCGGCTCCTGCCGAAAGCTCCTTTGCCAGCTTCAGTCTCTGCGCTTCTCCGCCGGATAAGGTTGCCGTAGATTGTCCAAGACCCAGATACCCCAGCCCTACGTCTTGAAGGATCTGCAATTTTACAACGATATTTTCCTCTTCCGAAAACAGCTTTACTGCTTCATCAATACTTAGTTCCAGAACGTCTGAGATATTGTATCCACTGTATTTGATATCCAGAACAGGTTTCTGATATCGCTTTCCACGACAGACAGGACAGACAACCTCCACATCCGGCAAAAAGTGCATGGATATGGATAGCCTTCCGGTTCCCTGACATTTTTCACATCTTCCGCCGGGTACATTATAGGAAAAATGCTTTGCTGTAAGACCTCTTGCTTTTGTTTCGGGCATGGAGGCAAATAAATCACGGATATCAGTAAAAAGATCTGTATACGTTGCCGCATTGGAGCGGTTGGAGCGCCCAATGGATTGCTGGTTTATGATAACTGCGGCTGTAAGCTTATCCAAGCCTGAAATATCAGGCTTTCTGTTTTTTTTCGTCTGATGAAAATAGATCTCGGCCGCCTCTGCCAGGTGTCCAAAAATCAGGCTTGATTTGCCGCTGCCTGAGACACCGGTCACTGTAACAAACCTGCCAAGGGGGATATCTACGTTTATATTTTTCAGATTGTTAACAGCTGCATCCCTGATGCTTATATAGCCTTCGCCGCCCGGAAGCTTATTACGCTTTGGCTGATAAAAGCTGTTCTGAAGATATTTTCCTGTTATGGAGGCATCGCAGCCGATGATTTCCTGAACGCCGCCGCAGGCTACGATTTTCCCGCCATTCTTGCCCGCTCCGGGGCCGAAATCGATGATATAATCCGCCGCTTTCATGACTTCTACATCATGCTCAATAACAATGACCGTATTCCCCATATCACGCAGACGCTTTAAAACCTCGATTATTCTTTCGGTATCTCTGGAATGAAGACCGGATGTCGGCTCATCCAGCACATACAGCACACCGGTCAGACCGCTTCCCAGAACAGAGGCCAGCTTGATACGCTGCCATTCACCTGCCGACAAGGAAGAAGCCGGTTGGTCAAGGCTTAAATATCCGGCACCTGCATCAATAATCCGGTCAATTCTGCTATCTAAATCAACAACAACCTGCCTGACAATATCCCATGCTTCCGGTGCTGCTGAAGCATTAAGCATTTTCAACCATTCGCTGACACTGGTGAGGGACATAGACAAGAGCTCCCTTATATTGATACCCCCAACCTTTACTTCAAGTGTTTCCGCCCTGAAGCGTATCCCATGGCACTCAGGACATTCCTGACGTACTAAATATTTCTCAATCTTCTGTCTTGCGCTTGCGGAACTGTTTTCCGTATACCTGCGCATAAGGCTTGTAACAATTCCTTCAAATCTACCTTCGGGTACGGTTTTAGGCGGAGCAATATCGGGGAAACGCTTCTTAAACTGTTGACTTAAAACACCGTATAGAAGCAGCTCCATCTGGACTTCATTATATCTGCCGACAGGTGTATCAATATCCATTTCAAAACCATAATACCTGGCAGCCTGGAGCACTGAAGCACCGTATCTGTCGATATACATCTGATCCCATCCTGAGACAGCAAATTCCCGGATACTTTTGGAATGATCGATTAGAAGGCTGACATCCGGTGAGTTCACGACTCCGATTCCACGGCATACCGGACAGGCCCCTTGAGGCTTGTTGAAGGAAAAGTGACTGGCTGTCAGTTCTACAACCTGCTTACCGCAATGGGGGCAAGGAAGCGTCTGCTCAAATATTTCAATATTATCCGTTTCCTGATCCGGCATTTCAGAATAAACAGCTGCTGCTGTATCACTGTAGCTCTGAGTAATAATCTTACCGCAGTGCGGACACGGTCTTTCACCCAGCTTGGCAAACAATACCCGGAGATATGCGGAAATTTCAGTAACAGTACCTACTGTCGAACGGGGATTATTGTTTGTTTGATGCTGATTGATTGATATAGCCGGTGACAATCCCTCAATGCAATCAACCTTCGGCTTACTTCCGATATCCATGGTCATGCCCATGGATTCCATATACTGCCTCTGGCACTCCCGTTGCAGGGTTTCAAGCGCCAGCGTTGATTTGCCGCTGCCGGACAATCCGGTGAATACTATAAGCTTGTTTTTCGGAATCTGCACATCAATGTTCTTTAAATTATTTTCTTTTGCGCCTTTGATCTTAATGAACATGTTATCTAACATCTCCTTATACTCTTCTATTAACAAAATCAGTATACCATCACTATTTAGGGGTGGTGGTATACTGGAGGGTTTGTCGTTTGGATTTTTTATAGTATGCCAAACAATCACACCCGTCCGGCTTCAATTCAGCTTCTATATTCCATAGTGCAGGTCTGATTCTTGGCGCAAAATCATCGGACCATTCAAATCCATTTGATAATAGGGCGAGTCGCAGTAGATAAGGGCATTTTCCCGGCCGTGCTGCCGGAATAAAACCTCAAAGTCCTTGTTTTCTATGGGTATCTTTCAGTCTCCGGCTGCTCTGCCAGGTGAGCTGGAAAGTCTTCGGATATCGAAGGGCTGACAACCATGGCTGTTACAGCCGCTTCCGTAGCTATAGCGGATGAGCTTGAAGAAGACAGCAGCGCGTTTAATATCATTCATCTGCGCGTTTTCAAAGAAACGTTTCTCCTTGGTGGTAGGTGATGATCTTCAGTGGAAAAAAGATACGTGCTGACGGCGGTACTAATATTATGCCGTAATGTACGAGTACCTTGCCCGAGCAGGAAAGAGAATATACCGTGCATCCTCCACTCAGTGGTGATTCCCCGTTTCATAGCACCATTTCGCAATCTCTGCAATCAATTTCAAAGGGAGTGGCTTATTATATGGTAACTGCACCGCACCTTTGCTTGTCTTGTACTCCGTCAAAAGGTCGCCGAAATTCTCGATAGCTTTATCGCCGGGATACAACCCGATGTGCTTTTTGAATGCCGCGAAATGAATGATGTTATGCTTGCTCCAGTAAGTCGGCATACTCCACGAAATACGTTCCTGTGCGTCTGGCAGTACGGCACGGATTGTATCCCGCACCTGATTCAAAAGTGGCTGAACACTCTCAGGTTGTGCAGCGATATATGCGTCAATCGTTTTCGGCGGCTCGCCGCAGAAGTGGTCCTGGTTCTGGTTTTTGAACTCACGTCCGCATTTCGGACATTGCCACATAGTACATTCGCCTCGTTCTCTTCATAATGGGTATTTTTATTGTAATTGTCCCTTCAATAAATTCCTATTTGCCAACATGCTTCATAAAAGGACTCATTATTACTATTTTATTGTCCATATATGAAAAATTCAAGCATGTATTCAAAGAATACCCTAATGTCATCTATAATATGCCCCCAAAAAAACAGGCCGAAAATGCACTATCCTCTGTATCCTTTCTAACGGATTCAATGTTTAAACGAGCGGTTAATCGTGATTACCTGCCATTATTAACTTGTATTTGTAAAAGAAATTTCAAGTACTTATACACTTGTATATTTCAAAATCTCGAAATATACTAAAAGAAAAAGCTAAAGGTGATATTACAATGGAGCTGCGCGTATGGCAAATTACTACTGCTCTTCAGGTCGTATTATTGGTGCAATTAATAAGGGAATTTTGTGGCTGGTGCCCGACAGTGCAGAGAAACCTGTATATAAATGAGAAACAAGGAGCAATATTTATGGAAAATAAAGTTTTACTTTTGGAAGATGATATAAACTTAATTGAGGGTCTGCAATATTCTTTGACAAAAAACGGATTCGAACTTGAAATTGCTCATACAGTGAATGAAGCCGTAGCTTTAATATCAAAAAATGAATACAGTTTATTGCTGCTTGATGTCACCTTGCCGGATGGTACAGGATTTATGGTATGTGAACAGGTGCGTAAGCGAGGCAATACGATTCCCATTATTTTTTTAACGGCTTCTGATGAAGAAGTAAATATCATTCGCGGTTTAGACAGCGGTGGGGATGACTATATTACGAAGCCTTTTAAGTTGGGTGAGCTTTGCTCTCGTATGAGGGCGCTGCTACGTCGTGCCGGTGTTACAAAAGCATCAGGTACAGCTACACTCGAAATCGGGGATGTTTCGATTGATCTGCCTGGCTGCCGCGTCTTTCTGAATGGTAATCTTTTAGAATTAACAAGCGCCGAATACCGATTGTTTTGTTTACTAGTACGCAATGCCGGGCATGTCATAACACGGAAAGCAATCTTAGATGAACTGTGGGATGGAACAGGAGATTTTGTAGATGATAATACATTATCCGTTTACATTCGACGTCTGCGTGAAAAGGTAGAAAATGATCCATCACATCCTGAGCGCTTGATAACGATAAGGGGTTTTGGATATCAATGGAAAGAGGTGTCTGTATGAGCATCCTGAGAGAAAGACAGTCCCGGCACTTTTTCCTCTGTCTGATCGCACTTTCAATTTTTTTGCTTGGTTTTGGCAGTTTATTCTGCATCAGGCAGATACAGGCCGCAAAAGAAATGATGTTATTGCATGACAGCGCGGTTGCCAACTCACTTTTAAAGCAAGGCGTATCACCTGATAAGATAGCTTCCGCCATAGCTAATACAGAAGACGATGGGCAAGGGAAAAAATTACTTATTCAGCTCGGTTATACAGAAAAAACTTCCGCACGTTTTCTGCCAGCTGTTATTGGCTTTAAAGATACCACTGTTGAATATATGATGTTTGGCACACTGGTCTTTATCGGAATGCTCCTCTCCGTATGCGCAGCTTTTCTCGTAAAAAGAGACCTTTTATACCGTCAGGCGGCTAAAGTCATTCTTCAATTTACAGAAGGCAATTTCTCAGTACATTTGCCGCGGACGGAAGATGGTACACTCTATCAGCTATTTGCTTCTGTTGATAACCTTGCCGCTGCATTGCAGGCAAAAGGAGAAGCGGAGCATAAGGCTAAGGAGTTTCTTAAAGATTCGATTGCTGATATATCACATCAGCTAAAAACACCGCTGACTGCACTCAATATGTACAATGAGATTATTTCTGAAGAACCTAATAATCCTGCTACCATACTAGAATTTTCAAAGAAAGCATCAGTAGCTCTTGGGCGTATGGAGCAACTGATACAGTCGCTTTTGAAAATTACACGCCTTGATGCCAGAAGCATCAAATTTGAAAAAGCTCCTTATCTACTTTCGGAAATAGTTGCACAGGCTACTGAAGAGTTAACAATCCGCGCCTCTTGTGAAGAAAAACGACTTACAGTAAGCGGACATTTGGATGATCAAATCACCTGCGATTTACAATGGACAAGTGAGGCTGTTGGGAATATCGTCAAAAACGCCTTAGATCATACTAGTCCCGGCGGACACGTTCACATTTCATGGGAGCGCTCTCCTGCTATGACGCGTATTACGGTTGCGGACGATGGAACAGGTATTGATCAAGGTGATGTTCACCATATTTTCAAACGGTTTTATCGGAGCAAAAAATCTTCAGATACACAAGGGGTCGGTCTTGGACTGTCATTGGCAAAAGCCATTGTAGAGGGACAAGGGGGGATCTTATCTGTTCAGAGTACTCCAAATGTCGGCACAGCTTTTACCATCTCGTTTCTTACAGAATCGTAAGCTGCTATTCACCTTATTGTAAGCTGTATCTGATATTCTTTACGAAAGGGGGTACAAAACTATGGAAATATTAAAAGTTGAAAACCTATATAAGTCCTACGGCAAAGGAGAAACACAGGTTAACGCCTTGAAAGATGTTTCCTTTTCCATGGAAAAAGGCGAATTTGCAGCAGTGGTTGGTGAATCGGGTTCAGGAAAAAGTACGCTATTGAATTGTATAGGCGGCTTGGACAACCCGACTTCCGGTAAGGTCTACCTCGATAGTGAGGATTTATTTTCCATGAAAGAACAAAAACGTACTGTCTTCCGGCGTAAAAACATCGGCTTTGTGTTTCAGTCCTTCCAATTGGTCCCGGAGTTGACTGTGGAGCAAAATATTATTTTTCCGCTGCTCCTGGATTACCAGAAGCCTGATGTGTATGCAGTCAATGAGATTTTAGAGGTTCTCGGTCTGACAGATCGTCGCAGGCATTTGCCCAGCCAACTTTCCGGCGGGCAGCAGCAACGTGCGGCAATCGGCCGTGCGCTGATTACAAAACCCAAACTAATATTAGCTGATGAACCAACTGGAAACCTAGACACGAAGAACAGCCATGATGTCATGGATTTGCTGATGAAAGCATCCCGTCATTACCAACAGACAATCTTGATGATTACTCACAACATAAACCTTACCTCCTCTGTGGACCGCGTACTTCGTGTAACAGACGGTGTTCTTGCTGACCTGGGAGGGATTCGTGAATGAAAAGCTACCTTGACTTAATCCCCATTTCTGCAAAGGTCCGAAAAAAACAAAATAAGATGACACGGATATGTATTGTCCTTGCAGTGTTCCTTGTCACGGCTATTTTCGGTATGGCCGATATGGAAATGCGCAGCCAACAGTTACAAGCAATCAAGGGCAGCGGCAATTGGCACGTTATGTTTGCCGGAGTTGACGAGCAGACCGCGACGATGATCGCCTCCCGTCCGGAAGTCAAGTCATCCGGGTGGTATGCTTATCTCGAAGGAAAAGACCAATGCACAGTTTCGGGAAAAGCCGTCAGTGTTGGCGGGCTGGACAAATATGTATTTGAAGATATGTTCCCTTCAAAGGTAGTAGAGGGGAGCTATCCAACAAAGATTAATGAGGTCGTGTTAACGGAAAATGCAAAAAGCGGTTTGAGTATTAACGTAGGGGATACTATCACACTGGAACATTTGGGTACTGAGCCAATACAGCTTTCTGTTGCCGGCTTCGTAGAGGGTACTTCAAAACTGTTAAGGCAAGATGCATATGCCATACTATTTACAACTGAAGGTTTTCGCTCCGTTGTTCCAGCAAAGATGTATACAAGTTATTATATGTTGCAGCTTTCCACGTATTGCAATATGCAAAAAGTGATTTTTGATATTACACAGCAATTTCAGTTGACCGATAAACAAGCTTTACAGAATGGCAATCTTCTTGCAGTACTTGGACAAAGCAATAACAGCTATATGTTTCAACTATATAGTGTCGCTGGCGTCCTATTTATCATAGTGCTGCTGGCCGGGGTTTTGATGATTGCAAGCAGCTTGAACAGCAATGTCTTGCAGAGAACAGAGTTTTTTGGCATGATGTGCTGTCTGGGAGCCACCAAAAGGCAGATTATGCGGTTTGTACGAAAAGAAGCCCTTCAATGGTGCAAAACAGCAATACCTATCGGTCTGGGTATGGGAATTGTGGTTGTCTGGATACTATGCGCACTTCTGAAATTTTTCAGTCCTGGTTACTTTGCTGAAATGCCAACCTTTGGAATCAGTTGGATCAGTATTCTGTCCGGTATTGCAGTAGGCATCCTTACGGTGCTCTTAGCTGCAAGAGCTCCCGCGAAAAAGGCAGCCCGTGTATCTCCAATGGCAGCTGTTTCAGGAAATGCATATTCTGTTCAGCCAGTAAGCACAGCTGCAAAAACGGCTTTTTTCAAAGTAGATATAGCTCTTGGCATCCACCATGCAAAATCAAGCAAAAAAAATCTCTTTTTAATGATTGGTTCATTTGCCCTTAGTATTATACTGTTTCTATGCTTTTCTACGGCGGTTGATTTTATGCGTCATGCAGTCAAGCCCTTAAAACCATGGATACCGGATCTTTCCATTGTAAGCAAGGACAACACCTGCTCAGTAGATAACAGTCTGATTCAGAAATTACAGGATAATCCGAAAGTTAAGCGGGCATATGGGCGGATGTTTGCATATAATGTTCCTGTGAAAGGCACCGGGCAAAACAAAGTCATCAATATGATTTCTTACGAGAATAATCAGTTTCAATGGGCAAAAGATGACTTACTGGAAGGGTCTCTTGATGATGTGCAGCAGAAAGATAATGAAGTTTTGATTGTCTATGATTCAGAAAGCACACTTCATGTCGGTGATACTATCGCATTAAGTTCTGGAGTTGGGCAAAAAAAAATCAATGTCGCAGGTATGCTATCCACCAGCCCGTTCGACCATGTGGTAGGTGTAGATACTGTTATTTGCTCTGAAAACACTTTTCAACAGCTGACTGGCAATAATGACTATACCATCATTGATATACAGCTTTCTCAAGATGCGACAGACGAAGATGTAAATGATATCCGTTCGCTTGCCGGTTCAGACACTAATTTTTCCGATCGGCGTCTAAGCAACAGTGAAGCAAGAGGAGTGTATTACTCATTTGGGTTGTTTATATATGGCTTCTTAATAATTATTGCCTTGATTACCGTTTTTAATATTGTAAATAGCATTGCTATGAGCGTTTCGGCTCGAGTAAAACAGTATGGCGCCATGCGGGCAATCGGTATGAGCAACCGTCAGCTCATTAAAATGGTGACAGCAGAAGCGGCTGCTTATTCAATTTCTGGTAGTATCGTCGGCTGTGTAGTTGGATTGCCTTTGCACAAGCTATTGTTTGAAAAAATGATTACATCTCGTTGGGGCGATCCATGGTATATCCCGTTTGATGTGATCGGAATAATGGTTGCCATCGTAATTTTAACTTCAGTTCTTGCGGTACAAGGCCCGGCAAAGCGTATTCATAACATGTCGATTGTGGATACAATCAGCGCACAATAAACTTTACAATGGCTCCCTTCCAAAGAGCCGTCCATAACCCATCAGAAATCCAATATGCCATCTATAAAAGTGGACAAAAAGCGAGGCAAAAAATGCAATTTTTAGCCCGTTTTTTGCCCTTCAATCCACAATTCGTCATCAGAATTCCTTTTACCTCATTGGAGAGTTTATCAATTCTCTTAAGAAAACAGCCTTTTCTTACCTTTATACTGGAGTACTTTCTCTTAAAACAGGGCAAGTGGCACAGCGAAACGCCCCATCCAAGCGTGCATGCCATGTGAAATCTACCGGAAAAACTTGGTATCCCCTGCGTTTCAATTCTTCTTGCAAGCGCTTGTGGCGCTTTTGAACGACAATCTTCCCCGTTGCCAGCACAAGAACGTTCGTCCCCATCTCGTAGCGTACCTTGCTGTCTACCTCTATGAAATCGTATGTGTTCAACGGGTAGGGCAGTGAATCTTCCAGAGAAAGTCGATGGATAATGCCGGTTTTCTCCCCAATAATAGTCATGCAGCAATCTAAATGCAGAATCCCCTCATTTTGCAAGTGCACCGGAATCACCTGGACTTTGCTGCCTAAGAGCTTCTGTAGCCACTTTACTCCCTCCATATTGCTGGCATACTTTCCAATGCCGACAAATATGTAAGGATGATCTATCAATACATCCCCGCCTTCTAAAAAAGCGGAATTATGTGGGTCAATTCGCTGCACACATGTACCTTTGTCATACTCTTTCAATATCTTTTCATAACCACGCAGTTCCTTTCTCCTCATTTCAATTTGCAGATTTCCAGCAATCATGTAATTGCCGACGCAGAAGACCGCGTCCCTTGCATACATTTGTCCTAAACCGGCTGGTTCATCTTCCTGCGGGGTAACTTCGTTCAGACGGAGAACCTTAACTCCTTGGGATTTCAACACTTCCTCAACATCTCTAAGTTCCTTTTGAAACTTTTTCTCAAGAAAAGCTGGAACTCTTTTACGTTCCAAAGTACTGTAAATCATACGATTGAGTATTTTTTTCCACCACGCGCTTTCGTCCTCCATTTCAATAGCATGCGCCCCTGGGAAATACAATTTATCGGCAATACCCAGAACTACAGTCTTTAAGGTGTCATATTCATTGTTGATGTGTATGTTAGGCATATAATCCCCTTATTTTCATTTTATTAGGTATATTTTACTTAGGGGTTTACACCGTAATAACCTCAATTCTATCCCCATCCACAACAACTGCCTGATTATTACTAATAGGATATAGAGGTACATAATCCGAGTATTCTTTGATAATTCTATCTGCAGCTTTTTTAAAAGGTACATTTGTATAATGAGGTACAATATAGAAATTTACAACCCCGAGCGAAGAATAATCCCCATTCAATTCCAAGGCGCGAGTAGGGTCATCCATGTGTTTTGCATATTCAATACTTTTTGACATAATCATTGAGCCTGCTGATGCTCCTATATATATTTTGTTTTTTTGAATATGCTCCAAAATCATTTTGTCTGCACCTGAGCGCTTTATTTCTTGTAAAAGGTAAAATGTGTTGCCTCCCTCAACAAAAACATAATCACAGGCTTCAATCTTATTCCTGATTTCAACTGGTTTAGTAGATGAAATATCCAATTCCTCAACGATAAGTCCAAGTTTTACAAGTGCTTTTTTATCAGCTTCAACATAGAAATTAACTTTTTCAAAATTGCTTGCTGTGGGAATGAAAGCAACCTTTTTCCCGGCGCATTCAGCGTAATTAGAAAAGAGGGTTGCTACACACTTAAAATACGATGACAAGAACAGTTTCATTTTTCTCCTCCTTTCATGGCTACATAAGCATTTACACATGTATTCGTTTTCTATAAACGAATAACATCTGTATTCTCAAAGTCTAATGTAACAACCGCTTTATCAAATCTAATTTCATAAAGAACTAAGAACTGACCAACTTGTTCAATTGTGTCGGCGTAACCAACAATTTTTTCTGTAAACGATTTTGCTACATCAAAAATTGTCATATCACTTTTCCTGACCACCCCTCTTGCTCTCACATGTTCATTGCTATTTTGTGGTATTGTTGTAAATGCGACTTGATTATTGGCTTCAAATTCTTTTACTTTATCATTGTTGCCAAATGTCGAAAAGTAAATGGTCTTTTTTTCTTCATCAAATACAAAGTTCACAAGTCTTACATTGGGAATGTTCTCAACACTTGTAGAAAGAGCAATTTCTGCCTGTGTAGCCATCATTCGATAAAATTCTTTTTCTGTGTTCATCTTTTTCCAACTCCTTTTCGGTTGATAGATTTATTATAATTGAAAAAGGTATCAAATCGTGATACCTTTAAAGAGAAGGGAGTGATCTTCTATGAAAAAATCAGAACGTTTGAATGATCTGATGATATATCTTAACGACAAAAATACTTTTAATCTAAAAGAAATCATGGATAAATATCAAATATCAAAAAGTACAGCTTTGCGTGACATACAATCTCTTGAGGCGATTGGAATGCCTATCTACTCGCAGTCCGGTCGTAATGGTTTTTGTGGTATCTTACCTAATCGATTATTGTCTCCTATTGTTTTCACCGTTGATGAAATGTATGCACTCTATTTTGCAATGTTAACGCTTAGTAACTATCAAACAACACCATTTCATTTAAGTACAAAGGCTCTAAGGAATAAGTTTGAAATGTGCTTATCTGACGAAAAAATATTCCAGCTTCGGAAAATGGAAGCCATACTAAGTATGGGAGTAATCAAACATTTTAACGAAAGTCATTGTTTGAAAGATATTCTAATTTTTGCAATCGAAAATAAAGTGTGTGAAGTAGAATACATAAAGGATTCTAAAACTAAGGTATATTTTGTACAGTTTTTTGATATCTCATCTTCGTTCGGTCAATGGTATTCAACTGCCTACAATTTTAAAACTGAAAAACCACTGGTATTTCGCTGCGACAAAATAGTGTCTGTTAAAGAATCCGCCCAATTTGTGGCCAAAGAGATCTCAGAATTTAAAAAAACTGACGAATTGATCTACAAAAATATAGATGCGATTGATTTCAGAGTTGAAATCACACAAAAAGGTGTAGACAAATTTTATAAAGAAAGCTATCCGTCAATGAAACTCGAAAAGAAGGGAGAGCGATTTTATATCAATGGCTTTTACAATCTAGGAGAAGAGCGTTTCATCGAAAACTATTTTATCTCCTATGGGAAACAGGTACTTTCTATAACTCCTGAGGTATTAAGAAATAACATCAAAAACGCTTTAAAAGAGCTTGATTTTCATTATAGTGGAATGACATACTAATAGGGGACATATCTTTCTTTTTATCACTTTATTCTATAGCAACTAAAATAATCATTACATCAAAATAAGGTATATTGCCTATTAACTGTAACGATATTAAACAGCAAAAGAAATGCACTGCGTATTAATCCCAGCACATTAAGCCTTGGCAGTAATATCCAAAGCTTTATTATTCATATTATTTAGCTACAAATTATTAAGAGAATTATTAAGCTGATGCTAGAATTGATTCAAAGGCATCTTGATATAATTTGTGTGCCTTGATAAGATTATACCCTTTGTTTGAAAGCTTCACTATTCCTGACAACGACATGTTACCTATAAACCCACAAATTTCTTTATACGTATGCCCGCATAATACTCTCATTATGTATGTTACAAATGCCCTTATATCAGTCATTTCGTTGTTATACTTTGCCCGTAAACCGGCAGATATATTCTCCCCAAGAATGCTGCATACTTTCTTTACTACCGTCTCGGGCTTTATGTCCCTCGCAATATACTTTTTCTCACTCCTATACTCATTTTCAACATATGCATTCCAGATACTTTCATCTACCTCTTTCATAATACCTGTATCCTTCATAGACTTGACAAAATTATAGTACTTGTTTACAGCCACCTTACGGTCTTTTGAAAATAACTCCAATACCATAGTTGTGTTGATAATGCCGTACGCGTCCTTTCTTTTTCCCGTATATATGCCATAAGATGAATAAGCATAATCCTCTTCCCTCCCAGCATATCCCTCTATATCCTTTGCATTATTGTGGATATATGCACTCAGAGTCAATGCATATACATTATTATCTACTATTGTACTTGCAAAACGCCCCTGGAACAAATGTCCGTGCCTTTTATACTTCCTGTTGAAATAAACTACATATGCACTGTTAAGGCTGTGCATAAAGGTTGATATGTCAAATCCTTTAGGGTTAATAAACAGGTGCACATGGTTTATCATCAGGCAAAATGCGAATATACTGCATTTATATTTATCTGAATACCGCTTTAAAAGCGAAAGATAATACTTTTTATCATCATTATCCTGAAACAGGTCTATCTCACTTATACTTCTGCACATTATATGATAGGAGCATTCCGGGGACTTCTTCCTCGCAACTCTCGGCATTCCAAACACCTCCATATATAACGCACCATATAATGGATTGTTTGTAAAGAACAAATGTTCGCTTTACAGAAGTGTCCCATACCACTTATAAAATTAATGTATATTTTGTCTTAAGAAACAGACTCTATAAAGTGTAAAAAAACACTTTTATAGGAGGAAACAAATATGCAATTACAAACAAATATGCCGGCAATGTCACTCATGCCCAATGGGAATCCATATCAATCCTGTATAGACGCTTGCTTGAAATGTGCTCAGATTTGTGAAGAATGCTTTAATATGTGTCTACAGGAGGCAGATGTTAAGGCTAGAACTAACTGTATGAAAACACTTCAGGACTGTGCTGAGATTTGTTCAACAACTGCCCATTATGTCTCAAGACAAAGCGGAAGCTTAACCGAAATTTGTAATCTCTGTGCGGATATTTGCACAAAGTGTGCTTCAGAATGCGACATATTTAAAGATCAACATTGTAAAACCTGTGCAGATACCTGCAGGCAATGTGCCGATGAATGTAGAAAAATGGTCAATATGAGTAAAGTTCAGTAACTATGATTAAACACAGAAAAAGATATGTGGTAGAAAAATCTCATATCTTTCTCTGCGTTTAGTGGATACACTTTTTACCTATGCTTTATAAACTCATCAGTATAGATTGAAGCAAGGCTGCATGCCGTTGTTCATCATAGATCGCACGCTGGGTATGCATACGAATAAAATGAGCAGTTGCCCTATTTAAAATAGTCTGATAATAGACTGCTGCTTCTAATTCAAGACGGATGGCTTCCCTGACACCTTCAACAAAATTCACAGGTAATTCACCAGGTGGAATTAGCGGTTGCTGTGCACCCATCATGCGTAACATCATGGCAAACCAGTGATAATGCCTCATTTCATCTCGCTGGATACTTGCGATAATTTGCCGTTGCTGTTCATTTGCAGTCATAGCCATTAATCTCTGATAGTAGTTGAAAGCTTGAACCTCTAGAATTACAGCTGTTTGTATGTCGTTTATCAAGAGCAAATCACTACCTGAAATGCCCATCATACCCATGCCCTACCCATTTGCCTCTCATCATAGTCGTTTTCAAAATACGGATTATAGTCCAATTACCTCACCTCTATTACAATACTTTCATGACTTAATTTTTCGATAAATTACCTGCGCTATATGTTAACATAATATTCAACAGAGACGATAATTGTGTGTGAAAGGTCAGTATATTAACTATGCTATATATTAAGCATCTGTGTCCATATTATGTTAATACTCCTATTACTATTTGGACAGCACATCAATTTATACCTCCGATTTTGATAAGAACGAAAGCATTAGAAAGTTTATCTCTATATTAGAAGAACGGGGTTTATTGTTCAGGAGGGAAATTTCAGCTATGTAGATATACTAAAGCTGTGTAGTAAAGGTAAAGTTGACTCTTGTTTAGGCAACAACACAGTTGCCCCCTATGCAACCTGCTTGCTTCCACCGGCCCCTGGAATTAACTCTAAGCTGCGTCCTGATGAGGCCGGTGTATTAATTGGAAGGACACCTCCTCCTACCTTGTATTATTGCTTCCGAAGTTATTTAGGATTTATTGGAAATGAAATCATCTCTGCTTTTCAGCATCTTACAATTGCATAACATATTAATTATGCTTTTAGTTGTATTTTTGTAAATAATATCTCTTTAAAAATAGGAATTTATTTTATTTCATATCCAAATGTCTTAAGCCAATTTGCGACCTCATCCGATGAAACATTACCACTTACGGCAAAACCAGGTAGGATTGTGGATTTTGGGCATTCTTTTGCTATATCGTTTTCAATTTGACCAAATCCACCACCGCCATGAGTGCAAAAAGGAATTATTGTTTTGCCCATAAAGTCGTGCTGTCTAAGGAAACTCATAACTGGCGGTGCTAATGTTTTAAACCAGTTGGGTGAGCCTATAAATATTGTTTGATAATTGTCTATTGGTTCATTTCCAGATATTAATTTGGGGCAAAATCCTCGGAAAATCTGATTTCTTACTTCTTTAGCAGCTGTATTATAGTCAAAGGAATAATTCTTATCTGGAATCAATTCTCTTAATGTTCCAGCGGTTTGTGCTGCTATTTCCAATGCTAAATTCTCTGTGGATTTGAATAGTGAATAATAAACTATCAGTGTATTGTTCATATATGTTAATTCCTTCGTAAAACTTTAACTTAATCTCTTTTGCTTATCTCATCAGTTATCAGTGATTTTGAAATATACATTGCTTAATCATGTTCTTGAAGCGAGTATGATGTAAGTTTCCCTCCGCATGTTTTTGCTATGTTTTTTCACATCTATTGATAGTTGAAGAAATAATTTGTAGGGTTCCTTCTAAAGTTTAATAGAATAGGGGTCGTATTGCATATAATATCCTCCTCGAGTCTGCAAAAAACTAATTGCCGGGCAGTTGGATGCTGCACCAGCAGCTTACATTACATTGGCCATATTTATTATGGCCCACAGCCGTCACCGTTCCGTCAGATTTAAGACCAACGGTATGACGACGACCCGCCACTATGGTATCTTTGGGAATAGGTAGTCTTTTACTGCCACTATTTTACCAAGCTTCGTCCACTCTGCAGATGGAGTCGTCGCTTTGCTTGGCGCAGAGACTAAATTGTTTCATGGAAATCCATCCTTGTGAAATTTCGAAGCTATAATTATTTCTCTCGAAGTATTTTATCCATAGATTTGCCTTTTGCCAATTCATCAATCAGCTTATCCAAATATCGAATTTCCTGCATCGTCGGCTCTTTTATATCTTCTACCCTGACACCGCAAATAACTCCCTTTATTAGAGTTCTTGACGGGTTTAGGAGGGGAGCATCATTAAAGAATGTCTCAAAGTCTGTTTGT